>JALVEM010000388.1 GCA_027030825.1 Thiohalobacter sp. | reverse complement strand
TGTCGGGATCGGGAGACTCGGCAAGGGCGCGCAGCGCCTTGCCGCCGGCATCGCCCGGCTTGCCGGTGGGCAGGCGGACCTCGAGGATCTCCCGGCTCGCGAACAGCGAGAGCGCGGCGCCGGCCTCGGTCAGGCGGCTCCAGTCGAAGCCGCGCTCCACATCGAAGACCTGCCGTTCCTCGAAGCCACGCGCCCTGGCGGCGGCGCGTATGGCGTCACAGGCCTCGTCCCGCTGCAGCGGCTCCTCGCCATGCACGAGGTAGACGGGGAGCAGATCCCGTTGCAGGTGATCGGCGAGCTGTTCCGGACGCAGCTGCATGCGGGAACGGCTCAGGCGCGGGCCGCCTCGCGACCGGATACCGGCACGGCACTCATCGGGCCGCCTTCCCGCTCACGGCTTCGAGCCGGCGCAGCAGCAACGAGACCAGATCCCTTTCCATGGCCTCGGCGATGGCCGCCTCTTCGCTGCTGGTGCCGAGCGGATTGGTGCGGTCGAAGAGATAGCTGCGGGTGATGGTCAGTGTCTGCTCCGGCACCAGGGTCCGGTCGTCGGCATCGATCACCCGGAACCGCAGGGAACGGACCAGCTCGTATTCCGTGACCTGACCGCGCTGGCTCACCGTCAGCGGCCGCTTGAGAAAGTTCCGAGACAGGATCTGCAACCGGGCGGTCGCCGCCTCCGGATCCTCGATCACCCGGACGCCGGCGGCCTCGAGCCGCCAGCGGATACGCTGACGCAGCGGATCGTAGGCCGGCAGACCCTCGATCGAGGTCACCGCCATGGCGGCCGGCAGCCGGGCTGCCCCGCGCGGATGGAAGCCGCAGGCGGTCAGGGCGCAGATCGCCAGCGCCAGCAGCAGGACCCGCCAGGCCCGCGCCTGGATGCCGTCCTTCATGCCGCCACCACGTTGACCAGCCGCCCGGGCACGACGATGACCTTGCGGACCTCGCCATCGCCCACGAACCTGCGCACCCGCTCGTCGGCGAGCGCGGCCTGCTCGATGGCCTCGCGGTCGGCATCGGCGGGCACCCGGATGCGGCTTCTTACCTTGCCGTTGACCTGCACCACCAGCTCGATCTCCTCGCGCACCAGGGCGTCCGGATCGGGTTCGGGCCAGGGCACGTCGATCACGGCCTCGGCATGGCCCAGCCGCCGCCAGAGGTGATGCGTGATGTGGGGCACGATGGGCGAGAGCAGCAGCACGACCGCCTCCAGGGCCTCGCGTACCACGGCCCGGTCCTGCGGGTCCGACGGGCTGAACCGGCCGACGGCGTTGAGCAGTTCCATGACCGCGGCGATGGCCGTGTTGAAGGTGAGCCTCCGGCCCATGTCGTCGCTCACCTTGGCGATGGTCTCGTGGGTGCGGCGGCGCAGCGCGCGGGCTTCCTCGCCGAGCGCACCGGGATCGAGCGGGGGCACCTCGCCTGCTTCCAGATGATCCATGACCTGCTTCCAGAGCCGCCGAAGGAAACGGTGGGCGCCCTCCACGCCGGCATCGGACCACTCGAGCGACTGGTCCGGTGGCGCCGCGAACATGATGAACAGGCGCACCGTGTCGGCCCCGTAGCGTTCGATCAGGGTCTCGGGATCGACCCCGTTGTTCTTCGACTTGGACATCTTTTCGACCGGGCCGATCTCCACCGGTTCGCCGTCCGCCTTCAGGCGGGCCGCCACCACCCGCCCCTTGTCGTCGCGCTCGACCTCCACCTCGGCCGGGTTGTACCAGGTGCGCCGGCCGTCGGCATCCTCGCGGTAGAAGGTCTCGGCCACCACCATGCCCTGGGTCAGCAGGCGGGTGAAGGGCTCGTCGGTCTTCACCAGGCCCTCGTCGCGCAGCAGCTTGTGATAGAAGCGCGCATAGAGCAGATGCAGGATGGCGTGCTCGATGCCGCCGATGTACTGGTCGACCGGCAGCCAGTAGTCGGCGCGCGTATCGAGCATCGCCCGGTCGTTGTCGGGGCAGCAGTAGCGGGCGTAGTACCAGGAGGATTCCATGAAGGTGTCGAAGGTGTCCGTCTCGCGCTCTGCCGGCCCGCCGCATTCGGGACAGGTGGTCCGGTACCATTCCGGCATCTTCTTGAGCGGCGAACCGGGCCCT
>JALVEM010000387.1 GCA_027030825.1 Thiohalobacter sp. | reverse complement strand
CTGAAGAATGATGCGGGCGGCTTCCGCGTCCACGACTTCGCCGCGCCGACCCATCGCCTCGGCCTGCCAGGAGCTCAGCCGTTCGTCGACCAGGTACACGGGCAGTCCGAAACGGCCTTCGAGCTGTCGGGCGAAGCGTCGCACGCGGGCCGCCATGTCCGATTCCGCGCCGTCCAGATGGAGCGGCAGGCCGACCACCAGACCGTCCGGCCGCCATTCCGCCACCAGGGCCGAGAGCCTGTCCCAGGGCAGCGGCGCCTCGGGTCCCCAGTGCAGGGTCGTGAGCGCGCTGGCGGTCCGGGTCACGGTCTGGCCGGTGGCCACCCCGATGCGGCGCTCGCCGAAATCGAAACCGAGCAGCGTGCTCAAGCGTGCCCCGCGTCTCCCGAGAGCATGCCGAGATCCACGCCCAGGTGCCGGGCGGCCGCCTCCCAGCGCGCCTCGACGGGCGTCTCGAAGAGAATCCCGGGATCGGCCGGTCCGCTCAGCCAGGCATTGGCGAGCATTTCCTCCTCGAGCTGGCCTGCGCCCCAGCCGGCGTAGCCGAGCGCGACCAGAAAACGTTCGGGCCCCTCGCCCCGGGCGATGGCGGCCAGGATGTCCTGCGAGGCGGTGACGCCGATGCGGTCGGTCACCTGCATGGTGGCGTCCCAGTCGCCGAGCGGCTCGTGCAGCACGAAGCCGCGCTCCGGCTGTACCGGGCCGCCCAGGAACACGGGCCGGGAACGCACCTCGTCGTCTTCGACCCTGATGCCGACGTGCTGGAGCAGATCGCCGAGCTGCATCTCGATCGGACGGTTGATCACCAGCCCCATCGCACCTTCCTCGTCGTGTTCGCACAGATAGGTCACGGTGTGATGGAAGTTGGGGTCCGTCAGACCGGGCATGGCGATCAGGAAATGATTGGCGAGAAAGCGGTCGGCGTTCATGGGAGAAAGAATACAGAATTCGGGATTCAGAATACAGAATTCAGAATACAGAATTCAGAAGCAAGAAGCTGGAAGCTGGAAGCTGGAAGGATAGCCACGGAATCCACTGAATCCACGGAATGGATCGATTGTTTCATTGTGTGACAGAACGAATGCGCCGCAGGAACACCCATGTCGCAAGGTTCCGGGATGACGGCCTTTCCGTGTTTTCCGTGTGTTTCCGTGGCCATCCTTCCGGTGGCTGATTCTTTCCTCCTTCATTCCGGGCGTGCCTCTTCTCTCATGGTCATTCCGGGCGAGCGAGCGGAGCGAGCGAGACCCGGAATCCAGAAACCACGCCCGTGCTCGCCACTGTCGTCGATACTTGTTCTGGATCCCGGATAGCCCGCTGCGCGGGCTTCCGGGATGACTGAGGGCGGGTGCGCGCGGGCTTCCGGGATGACCGAAGGTGCGGATTCCGGATCGACGCTTCGCGATCTTCCGGAATGACCAGCCTTCTCACTGCTCAGCGGCGGCCGAAGCGGCCGCTGATGAATTCCCAGGTCCGCACGATGTGCAGGATGTCGGTGTCCTTGCGGATCTCGGGCGGGAAGGGCGGGAAGGGGGCGGCGAGGCGCACGATGCGGATGGCGGCCTCGTCGAGCACCTTGTAACCCGAGGGCTTGCGGATGGTGATGTTGTAGATGGTGCCGTCGGGACGCAGCGCCACGTCGAGGATCAGGCGGCCGCTCAGGCCGCGGCGCCGGGCCTCGTCGGGATAGTTGAGGTTGCCGATGCGTTCCACCTTCGCCACCCAGTCGTTCATGTAGGCGGCGTAGCGGTATTGCCGGGTGCGCGCCGAGATGAAGGTCTCGCGGGGCTGGCGCGAGTAGGCCTGCAGTTCCTGGCGGAGCTGGGCGTCCAGATTGATCAGTTCCCGGCTGCGTTCGAGCAGGCGCTGGGGGTCCGGCACCGGTTTCTTTTGGGGTTTCTCGTCGCTGGGCGCCGGGGTTCTGCGTTCGGACTGTTGCGCGACGAGCACCTTCCGGCGGGGCGTCGGCTGGCCGCCGGCCGGTTCGGGGCTCGCCTCGGGCAAGGCCTGTCGGGCCTGCTGGAATCGTACCCGTTCCTTCGTGTTGCCGGCGCCCTGCTGGCTGCGTTCGGCGAGATAGTCGGCTTCCTCCGGCGGCGGGGTCTCG
>JALVEM010000386.1 GCA_027030825.1 Thiohalobacter sp. | reverse complement strand
CAACCGGATGGGACAGGCCTCGAGCAGGGCCTCGTGGATGCCCCTCCCCTCGCGGCGCAGCTGATTGGTGAGATCCACCAGCAGAATGGAGTTCTTGGCCACCAGCCCCATCAGCAGCACCAGGCCGATCATCGAGAAGATGTTCAAGCCCATGTCCATCAGCCAGAGTCCGGCCACGCCGCCGATGATGGCGAGCGGCTGGGCGACCATGATGACGAACGGCTGCACGAAGGAGTCGAACTGGCTGGCGAGCACCATGTAGACCAGCACGATGGCGGTCACGAAGGCGAAGAGCATGTATTTCGCCGTCTTCCCGAATTCCTCGGCGCGACCGATCATCTTCACCTGGTAGCCGGGCGGCAGCAGCTCGGCGGCGACCGCCTCGACCCGGTCCACGGCCTCGCCCAGCGAGATGGTCGGCGTGCTGAAGAAATTGCCCGAATAGCGCATGTCGAACCGGGTCACCACGGCCGGTCCGATCCCCTCCTCCATCCGGGCCACCGTGTCCAGCCGCACCAGCCGGCCGCCGCGCCCGCGCAGATAGATGCGACGCAGGTCCTCGGGCACCCGGAAGCTGCCTTCGGCCGCCTTGAGGCGGATGTCGTAACGCTCTCCGTCACCCGGCACATCGTTGTACTTGGCCACATCCAGTCCGCCGGCCAGCACATTGACCGCCAGCGCGATGTCCTGCGTGGTCAGCCCGACGCCGGCGGCGCGGGCACGGTCGATGTCCAGCGTGACCTGCGGCAGCTCCAGCTGCAGGTCGAGGTCGACCCGGCCGAGTTCGGGCAGCCGGTCCAGGCGTTCCTTGAGCCGGTGGCTCTGTTCGGCCACGCTCCGGATGTCCGGCCCGAGGAGTACGAACTGCAACGGCTCGCCACGCTGCCCGCCCAGCGGCGGCACCGGTGCCGGAAAGGCCTGCACGCCCGGGATGCGGGCCAGCTGCTCGCGCAGCGCGTCGATGACCTCGTACATGTGCTCCCGCCGTTCCCGGCGCGGCTTGAGGCGCACGAACACGTCGCCGCGATTGGCCTGGCCGCTCTCTTCCGAGCCGATCACCGAGAACCAGCCGTCGATGGCCGGTTGCTCGGCCAGCACGGTCTCGATCGCCCGCAGCCGCTCGTCGGTGTAGCCCAGGCTGGAGCCGAGCGGTGTCTTGAAGGAGACCAGGAACTTGCCCTCGTCCTCCTGGGGCAGAAACCCCTTGCCGATGTGCGAGAAGAAATAACCGCTCGAATAGACCACCAGCACGGTGAGCGTCACCACCTTCCAGCGATGGTTCAGCGCCAGCCGCAGCAGCCCGCGATAGCCACGGTCCATGGCCTGAAATCCCTGCTCCAGCCACCAGTAGAGCCGGCCATGGCGCCTGCCCACCTGCAAATGCCGGGAACAGAGCATGGGCGTGAGGGTCACGGAGACGAACAGCGACACCAGCACGCCGAAGGTGACCACCACGGCGAAGGAACGGAAGAAGCGTCCGATGATGCCCTCCATGAAGATGACGGGTGCGAAGATGGAGACCAGTGTCAGGCTCGAGGCCAGCACGGCGAACACCACCTGGTGCGTGCCGTTCAGGGCCGCGCTCACCGGATCGGGATCGATCCGTTCGCGGTGGCGGTAGATGTTCTCCAGCACCACGATGGCATCGTCGACCACCACGCCGATGAGCAGCAGCAGGCCGAGCAGCGTCATGGTGTTGAAGGTGTAGCCGGCGAAATACATGACCGCCACCGCACCGAGCAGGGAGACGGGGATGGCGAGCGCGATGATCGCCGTGGCGCGCAGACTCTTGAGAAAGACCCAGACGACGAGCGCGGTCAGGAGGGTCCCCAGCAGCAGGTGTTCCTCGAGCGCACCGACCAGTTCGAGGATCAGGCTCGACTCGTCGATGACCACGTGCAATTCCATGCCCGGCGGCAGCTGCGGGATGATCTCGTCCCGCAGCCGCTGCTTGACGGCATCGATGACGGCAACCGCATTGGCTCCGGTCACCTTGACGATGCCCAGACCCACGGCCGGCCGGCCATCGTGGCGTGCCAGCCGCCGCGCGTCGTCCAGCCCGTCCTCGATGGTGGCGATGTCGCCGAGGCGGATCGGCGCCCCTCGGCGA
>JALVEM010000385.1 GCA_027030825.1 Thiohalobacter sp. | reverse complement strand
CTTCTACCTCGGCATGCCGGCAGACATCGCGGACGCCTTCGCGCAGCGCCTGCGGATGTTCGTCCTGCGCAGCCGGGTCACCATCGAGGATGTCAGCGACACCTTCGTCCACCTCGGCGCCGCCGGTCCGGAGATCGAACAGGAACTCGCCCCCCTGTTCGACCGGGTACCGGAGACGGTGGACGAGGTCTCCCGCAACGGTGACTGCATGGTGATCCGGGTGCCGGACACGGTCTCGGGACATCGGTTCGAGCTCTACGGCCCGCCGGAATGGGGGCAGCGCATCTGGGACGTGCTGAACGTGCGCTGCGCGCCGGTGGGCGAGCCGGTCTGGCGGCTGCTGCGCATCCTCGCCGGCGTTCCCGTCATCCACCGGCAGACCATGGAGGCCTTCGTCCCGCAGATGGTCAATCTCCACCTCCTCGGCGGCGTGAGCTTCCGCAAGGGCTGCTACCCCGGACAGGAAGTGGTCGCACGGATGCAGTATCTCGGCAAGCTGAAGCGCCGCATGTATCTCGTTTCCATCCCGGCCGACAGGGAACCCGTGCCGGGCGATCCACTCTATCAGCGGAAGGACCCCGAACAGGCCGCGGGCACCCTCGTGGATGCCGCACCGCATCCCGACGGCCACTTCATGGCCCTGGCCGTGATCCGCATCGACGCTGCCGAAGCGGGGGATCTTCGTTACGGCAGTGCCGAAGGTCCCGAAATCGCCTTCCACGACCTGCCCTATGGATGGGAGGAGGCGGAAGACCAGGGCGGCGACTGACCGCCGCCGTTCGGTCGTTCCGGACGGTGCGAGGCACCGACCCGGATCCGGGAACGAAATGAATCACGGCGGCATGAATCGGCGTGGTTTCTGGATTCCGGCTCGCGCACCCCGGCCAGGGCCGGGCTGCTTGGCCGGAATGACATCGTCGGAGTCATCCCGGAAGCCCGCGCAGCCCCACCCCAGTCATCCCGGAAGCCCGCGCATACTCACCCTCCGTCATCCCGGAAGCCCGCGCATACTCACCCTCCGTCATCCCGGAAGCCCGCGCATACTCACCCTCCGTCATCCCGGAAGCCCGTGCAGCGGGCTATCCGGGATCCATTCCTTCGGTCATTCCGGACAGTGCGAAGCACTGATCCGGAATCCAGGAAAATTTTCGGCCATGACGGCAGGGATCAGCGTGGTTTCTGGATTCCGGGTCTCGCTTCGCTCGCCCGGAATGACGAAGAGAAAAACACTCGCCCGGAATGACGAAGAGAAAAATGCTCGCCCGGAATGACGAAGAGAAAAACGCTCGCCTGGAATGACGATAAGAAAAACGCTCGTGACGATGATGAACGACCATTCTCCCGGAATGACGAGAAGAAAAGTTCACCTGGAATGACGGTGATGAAAGACCGCTCGTTCGAAATGACAGGAGGAAAGAATCACCCGCCGGATGGATGGCCACGGAATCCACTGAATCCACGGAAAGGAACGATTGTTTTATCGGTTACGAACGAATGGCTGCAGGAATTCCCATGTCGCAAGATTCGGGGAATGACGGTCTTTCCGTGTTTTCCGTGTGTTTCCGTGGCCGTCAGAACTGAAATTCAGCAGCAGCCTTCGTTATTGCACTTGCGGCAGCAGGCAACGAACTCCTCGGCCGGCACCGGACGGCAATAGTGGTAACCCTGGGCGAGGTCGCAGCCGAGCACGGCCAGCTGGCGGGCGGCCACTTCGTTCTCGACGCCCTCCGCCACCACCTTCAGTCCCAGATTGCGCCCCAGCTCCACGATCGAACGCACGATGACGGCATCTTCCTGATTCCGGTCCATCTCCATCACGAACGAGCGATCGATCTTGATCTCGTGGACGGGCAGGCTCCGCAGCCGGCTCAGCGATGAGTGACCGGTGCCGAAGTCGTCGATCGAAAACAGTACCCCGGCATCGACCAGGCGGTCCATGATCTTCTTGATGCGCTTGTAGTCGCTGAGAAATACTGTCTCCGTGATCTCGATGACGAAACAGCCTGCCGCGGATGCCTCCACGATCTCGCCCGTCAGCCAGTCGATGAAATCCGCATCCAGCAGGCTGGACACCGGCAGGTTCACGGCGACCTGAACCTGCAGCCCGGCGG
>JALVEM010000384.1 GCA_027030825.1 Thiohalobacter sp. | reverse complement strand
CAGCAGGCGCAGCAGGGAGTTGGTGACCAGGTTGAGCGTCCAGACCAGCGGATAGAGTGCCCGCAGCAGGGGCTGGTATATCCAGGCGGCCGGCAGGGCGATGCGTTCCGGCTTGAGCGCCGCGAGCGTCTTGGGCGTGACCTCGGCGAAGACGAGGATCACCACCGTGAGCAGGGTGGTGGCCACGGCGATGCCGGCTTCCCCCATCAGGCGCATGAAGATGAGGGTGGCGAGCGCAGAGGCCAGGATGTTGACGAAGTTGTTGCCGAGCAGGATCAGTCCGATCAGCCGGTCCGGGCGCTCGAGTAGCCGCAGGGCCCGGCGCGCGCTGCGGTTGCCGGCGCGGGCAAGGTTGCGCAGGCGGTAGCGGTTGATCGTCATCAGGCCGGTTTCGGAGCCCGAGAAGAAGGCGGAGAGCACGATCAGGAGGACGAGCGCGCCGAACAGCACGCTCAGGGGAACGTCATTCAAGACCCGTGCGCCTCGTGCAGCGGAACATGAAAGGCATTGTAAGGGAGCCGGTCCGGCCTGTCATGGCGTCGAGCCGGTGGTGCCGAGCACCAGTTCGAGGACGAACTTGCTGCCGAAATAGGCCAGCATGAGCAAAAGAAAGGCGCTGAGCGTGAGCCGGACCGCCTTGCGCCCACGCCAGCCGAAACGCCAGCGGCCCCACAGGAGCAGGCCGAGCAGGCACCAGGCGATGATCGACAGCGTGGTCTTGTGTACCAGGTGCTGGGCGAAGATGTTCTCCAGAAAGACGAACCCGGTAATGAGCGCGATCGTCAGCAGGAAGAAACCGCCTGCCAGCAGCTGGAACAGCAGGGTCTCCATGGTCTGCAGGGGCGGCAGCCGGCGGATGAGGCGCGTCGGGCGGCGATTGCGGAGCTGATGATCCTGCCAGGCCAGCACCAGCGCCTGCAATGCGGCCAGGGCCAGCAGGCTGTAGGCGGCCAGGGACAGCGCGATGTGCAGGTCGATCTTCCAGTTCGTCGAGGCCGAGGGAACGTCGCGCACCGGATAGGCGAACATCAGTGCGATCGACAGCGCGGCCGCCGGAAACAGGACGATGCCGAGGTTTTCCACCGGGGCCGGCACGGCGGCCAGCAGCAGGAGCAGCACCGTGAGCCCCGCCACCAGGGAGGCGGCGTTGAAGAATCCCAGGTTGAGCCCTTCCGGCGTCAGCAGCACCTGCTGCAGCACCAGCGCGTGGCAGAGCAGGGCGGCCCAGCCCAGCGCCAGGCCGGGGCGGCGGGAGCGAACCGGGCTCTCCGCGGCAGCGAACAGGCGTGCACCGATCACGAAAGCGGCGGAAAGGTAAAGGATTATTGCAACAATGCCGATGACTTGCGTATGCATCACGGGAGAAGCTGGACTATGATGTATCGGGCTGCCGGCAGTGCAGGATATCGGCTGGCGGATGGGACTGCAAACGAAAGGGGAGCTGCCGATGGGGTTGGCGAGAACCCGCAGGGAGACGGGCGGCGAACATGAGATCGCAAGCGAGGGGGCGCCCGCCATGAACGTGCGTGCGCTGGGTTGCAGCGGCGGCATCGGCGGCGAGCTGCGCACCAGCTGTTTCCGTATCGACAGGGATCTGCTGCTCGATGCCGGCACGGGCATCGGCAATCTTGCACTGGACGAGATGCGGGCTATCCGTCATGTCTTTCTCACGCATTCCCACCTCGATCATCTCGCCGGCCTGCCGCTGATGCTGGATTCCATCTTCGGCGACATCGAGTCACCCCTGGTCCTGCATGCCAGGCCCGAGACGCTGGAAGCGCTCAGGGAACATGTGTTCAACTGGGTGATCTGGCCCGACTTCTCCAGACTGCCCAACCCCGAGCAGCCGGTGCTCCGTTTCGAAGCCATGTCGCCCGGCGAGACGCTGGAACTCGGCGGCCGGCGGGTCCGGATGATCGAAGTGAACCACACGGTGCCCGGCGTGGCCTACTGTGTGGAGTCCGCCGAGGGAAAGCGCTTCGCCTACAGCGGCGACACCATGAGCAACGACAGCCTCTGGGAGGCGCTCAACGCGATCGACCGGCTCGATGTCCTGGTGGTGGAGTGTGCCTTCGGAAACCAGGACGAGGCGCTGAGCCGCATGGCGGGACACT
>JALVEM010000383.1 GCA_027030825.1 Thiohalobacter sp. | reverse complement strand
CGGAGGCCAGCCAACCCTGCCCCCTTCCCCAAGCGACAATCCGTGACAAGCCCCTGATCCAATCCGGCTTGACATGGATGAACCGACTGAGGGAAGCCATTACCGGAGACCTTTCCGACTATCCGCTGGAAGACGCAAAAGAGAACGACTTTACCCGCGCCCTGAGGTACCCGGAGAGCCTGCTCATCTGCCTTGACCTCAAGGTCTGCGACCAGATCATGCAGGAGCACCTCATGCTCATACAACAGGGCGGGCTGCTGTACGCCATGCTCCAGTCCGGACGCTACGAACAGGCCTACCTGACCTTCCAGGAGCTGCAACGCAAGTTTACGCAACTGCTCAATCTGGTCGCCACGCTGTACTTCGAGGCAGAAACCAACCGGGTCAACCGATTCTTCGGATTCATGCAAGCCGCCCTGTACCTGCCGGGGCAGAAGGTTTTCTGCATCATCAACCTGAGAAGACTGGGGAAAACCAATGCCCTGTACGGAAATGACGCCGGCAACCGCGCTCTGGAACAGGTAGAGCATGCCTTGCAAGAAATCTGCAAGAAGAACCAGGAATGGCTGGTGTACACCCGAGGCATATCCGGTGACTTCTACCTGTTTGGCCTCGATCACCCGCCGTCGGAACTGAACGGCGTCATCCGGGAACTGGAACACCGCCTGGCAGAAGAAGACCATGGATTACAGGAAACACCGGCATTGCGCCATTACGGGATTGAACTCAGCAATGTCAATGAGCTGACCCTGGAAAACATGCATGTGCTGGTCGAATATCTGGACAGCATGTCCAGAAAACAGACCAGCACAATCGAAACCGGTGAGCAGGCCACGGAACGCATGTTTTCCTGGATTCAGAAGCGCTACCGGCGCAGCATCAACCTCCGCCAGAAACTGTCCGAGGACGCCACGGACATCTTCGTCCAGCCACTGGTCAAACTGGACAGCCGAGATGAGATCCATGCCTTCGAGGTCCTGGGCCGCTTCCGGGAAGAGGACGGATACATCAGTGCCGGCATGTTCATCGACGACATCATAGACATGGGCCTGATCGTCGAATTCGACTCCCTGATCCTGAGGTGCATCGTCCAACAGCGAAAGCAACTGTCCACCCTGACCGACAGACTTTTCATCAATGTCTCGGCGAGTTCACTCCAGGACGAACACTTTCTCGACGAACTGTCCGAGGCGCTCGACGGACCTCTCTCCGGTTTCGAGATCGTACTGGAGCTTACGGAGCAAGTCCTGCTCGATGCCCAAAAGCTCGTCGTCGACCTGCATGGAAGACATGGACTGACTTTCGCCATCGATGATTTTGGGACGGGCTATTCATCGCTGCACACGGTGATCGAATTGGCTCTTGAAGGTGGCGTGCGTTATCTGAAGCTGGATGGCTCCCTCACCCGAACCCTTTCCTCCCACCCTGCCAGCGAACGCATCCTGCGCATTACCCGCCAGATGGCAAGCGAGCTTCATCTGGAGACCGTTGCCGAAATGATCGAAACGCAGGAAGAGCACGACCGGATGGAGCAGCTGGGCATCGACTTGGGCCAGGGCTATCTGATCGGCATTCCAGATCCCGTTCCGGTATGGGTCGGAAAAATGAATTACCTGAAAGCCCGCCAAAGCCAGAACCAACAATCCGGCTTCGTCTATTAAGCGTCAGGACAACGAGGCTATAATCTCTGCGCCAGACTACAGGGAACCGTTTCCTTGCCACGACCCATCCGCATCCTGCTGCTCCTGCTGCTGCCCCTGCTCGGGGGTTGTGCCCAGATCATCGGTTCGCAGACCCGTGCGCTGGCCGAGGGGCTCGATCGCGCCATGCAGGAGCACGACGATCCGCGCACCGTGGCCGAGGCCATGCCGGCCTACCTGATCATGGTCGACGGACTCATCGCGCGGCGTCCCGACGACCCGGCCACGCTGCTGGCCGGCAGCCGGCTGTATGGCGCCTATGCCGGCAATTTCGTCGACGACGAGCCCCGCGCGGCACGGCTCGCCCGGCGCGCCCTGGGCTATGCCCGGCGTGCCTTCTGCCTTGAGCTGCCGGACGACTGCCACGCCCTCGACGAGCCGCTGCCCCGGCTGGCACCACGCATCGAGGCCCTGCCG
>JALVEM010000382.1 GCA_027030825.1 Thiohalobacter sp. | reverse complement strand
AGCAGGTCGGGCGGAGCCGGCGAGGGCTCCTGACCGCCGCGCAGCTCGTCGAACTGCGCATTGACCACATCGAGCACCTGCAGGATGGCGTCCATCAGCTCGGGCTCGATGGAGCGCTCGCCGTTGCGCATCAGGTTGAAGATGTCCTCGGACTTGTGACACACCTCCACCAGATTGTCGAGGCCAAGGAAACCCGCCCCGCCCTTGACGGTGTGGAAGCCGCGGAAGATGGCGTTCAGCAGGTCGAGATCGTCCGGTGACTGCTCCAGATCGACGAGCTGCTCGTTGAGCTGCTCCAGGATCTCGCCGGCCTCCACCAGGAAGTCCTGCAGGATTTCGTCGTCCGGATCGATCGCCATTTCGCCCCCTCGTCTCCCGTCGCTTCGGTCAGAATCCCAGGCTCGAGAGCAGGTCGTCCACCTCGTCCTGACTGGTCACCACATCGGACTTGTCCACCCCGGGCACGGCCGGACCGGCGCCACTGATGTCCTTCTCCGCCTTCTTCTCCTTGTCTTCCGCCTTCCCTTCCGTACCCTGCTGGACGAACTTCTGGCCGGTAATGCGGACCAGATCCACCAGGTTCTGTTCCACTTCCTGCACCAGCTCGATCACCCGGCGGATGATCTGGCCGGTGAGGTCCTGGAAGTCCTGCGCCATCAGCACATCGGACAGCCCCTGGTGCACCTCGCGCACGCCCTCGCGGGCCTCGTCGAAGAAGCTGTCCAGATCCAGACAAAGGTCGCGGAATGCGTCCTTGTCCAGTTCCTTGCGCCGGAACCGGGCCCAGCGCTCGGCCAGGTCATCGATGCGGCTCTGGAACCGCTCGGTGACCGGCATGCATGCCTCGACCACATTGAGCGTCCGATTGGCCGCCTGCTCGGTCATGTTAACGACATAGTTCAGCCTTTCTTTAGCGTCGGGAATGTCCTTCTCGGTCAGATCGAGCAGGCGGGAGTCGACCTGGAAGCTGCGCAGCGAGTCGTGCAGCTCACGGGTGAGCTTGCCCAGCTCGCGGAACAGCTCGGAATCGCGCGCCAGCGCCATCTGGTCGAGGATCAGCTCGGCATCCTGGTGATTGCCGGACTCCAGCGCCGCCACCAGCTCGCGGGCAGCCTCGAGGCTGATGGGCGGGACCGGAACCGCGGCCTTGCGCTCGCTTTCGTCACTCATGGCCCACCTCCTAGCCGCCGAGGCGCTCGAAGATCTTCTCGATCTTCTCCTTCAGGGTCTCGGCCGTGAAGGGCTTGACCACATAGCCGTTGACCCCGGCCTGGGCGGCCTCGACGATCTGGTCCTTCTTGGCCTCTGCGGTCACCATCAGCACCGGCATCTTGGCCAGGCGCTCGTCGGCCCGCACCGCCTTGAGCAGATCGATGCCGGTCATGCCGGGCATGTTCCAGTCGGTGATGAGAAAGTCGAAATCACCGTTCTGCAGCATGGGCAGGGCGGTCGAGCCGTCGTCCGCCTCGCTGATGTTGGTGAACCCGAGATCGCGCAGCAGGTTCTTGATGATTCGACGCATGGTGGAGAAGTCGTCCACCACCAGGATCTTCATGTTCTTGTCCAATTCGACCTCCCGTCTCGTTCCGGCCGCGCGGGGCGGTCCTGGATGATTGCTCTTTCCGGTTTATACCACGCTCCCGAAACAGGAGCTAACCCTTTGGTATCAAAGGCTGGCATCAAGGACCGGATCGTCCCCCGGCAGGCGATGCGCCCCGTTCGATCCAGTCCTTGAGGCGGGCACGCAGCCGCGCCAGGGCCCGTGAGTGGATCTGGCTGACCCGGGACTCGCTCACCCCCAGCACCTCGCCGATCTCGCGCAGGTTGAGCTCCTCGTCGTAGTACAGGGCGATGACCAGCCGCTCGCGCTCGGGAAGCCCCTCGATGCACTCGGCAAGCGCCTGCGCGAACCGTTCCCGCGTGAGGCCCTCCAGTGGCCCGCCCTCGCCCTGGCGCCACAGTTCGGCCGCCTCGCTGCCAATGATGTCCTCGAAGCTGAACACCAGATAACTGACCGAATCGTGCACCAGCCGGTGGTACTCCTCCAGACTGACACCCAGGGCCTCGGCCACCTCGCTGTCACGGGCGCTGCGGCCCTCGCGGTGCTCGATCTCGCGG
>JALVEM010000381.1 GCA_027030825.1 Thiohalobacter sp. | reverse complement strand
TAATATTTTGGAATATGGCGGAGAGGGTGGGATTCGAACCCACGGAGGGCGTCAACCCTCGCCGGTTTTCAAGACCGGTGCTTTCAACCGCTCAGCCACCTCTCCGGATTCGTCCCTCTCCGCCGGTCGCCCGGCCGGCGAGAGGGTGCGGTTTCGTCCGCTCCCTGGCAGCCTGCCTGTACGCGAAGCCCTTGAAAATCGTCCAACTGCCCCCATGTCGGCATGGCCAGCCGGGAATTCGATCGAATATTGACCAGGGCGGATGCGGGCTAAGGATACCCGGCCGACATTGGCTTGAGAACCCTTCCGAAACACGGTCTTGTTGTACTCTGGAGTTCCCGGTATTCTGGAACCATTCCCGATGAATCCTGTCCAATGACAGGAAGTGTCGCCCTGCGGCGACAGGGTACCAACCAAATCTCGATCGAAGAATTGCAGGAGGACACATGAATCGATACGAACAGGTCATTGCGCAGCCACGTGCACGCACCGGCGCGGTATCCATCAACAAGGTACTGCGTCAGACCTACATGCTGCTGTCGATGACGCTGCTCTTCAGCGCCCTGATGTCGGGCGTGGCCATGGCCATCGGTGTGGGCCCCGGCATGGCACTGGCGGCCAATATCGGCGCCCTGGCCCTGATCTGGTTCGTGCTGCCGCGCACTGCCAACTCTGCTGCAGGCCTGGGCGTGGTCTTCGGCATCACGGGCCTGCTGGGACTGGGGCTTGGCCCCATGCTCGAATACTATCTCGCCATCCCGGGCGGCACGCGGCTGGTGCTGACGGCGCTGGGCGGCACCGGCGTGGTCTTCCTGGGGCTGTCGGCCTACGCGCTGACCACAAGGCGCGACTTCAGCTTCCTGGGCGGCTTCCTGTTCGTCGGCCTGATCGTGGCACTGATCGCCATGGTGGCGAACATCTTCCTGGGCATCCCTGCCCTGTCACTGGCCACTTCGGCCGTGATCGTGCTGATCATGAGCGGTCTGATCCTGTTCGATACCAGCCGCATCGTCCATGGGGGCGAGACCAATTACATCATGGCGACCATCGCGCTCTATCTGGACATCTACAACCTGTTCGTCCACCTGCTGAGCCTGCTCTCGGCATTCAGCGGAGACGACTGAACCAGCGCGCACGCCCCAATGATGCGATGACCCGGGCCACGCACTTGCGTGGCCCGTTTCGTTTCAAATCTGTCCAATGGCGAGGTGAGAGATGGAAGGCGACGGCATGAGCCTGTTTCTCAAGATCGGCTCGGCGCTGATGCTTGGCGTGATGGTCGTGCTGCTGTGGCCGGCTGCAAACCACTGGCTCAAGCACGGTCCGCGCGGCAGCGGGGACGACTGGCGCGCTGCACTGCTGGCGCTGGGGGGTGTGGTGGCCTTTGTTGTGCTGTTGATCCTGATGGTGAAGAACGCCTGACAGAAGGGATAGCCACGGAAAACACGGAAATCACGGAAAGGTTTTTGCCACCAAACCCGCGAAATCCACGAAAGGAATGATGGCCTTCCATCATCCGCAGATGCATGGTCTCTCCTTTCTCATTCCGCACGAGCGACTCCCCGCTTTCGTCATTCCGGGCGAGCGAAGCGAGACCCGGAATCCAGAAACCACGTTCGTTCATGCCGCTGCGGCCAATGCTTTTCCTGGATCCCGGATAGCCCGCTGCGCGGGCTTCCGGGATGACTGAGGGTGGGGAGTGCGCGGGCTTCCGGGATGACTGAGGGTGTGGAAACTGCGCGGGCTTCCGGGATGACTGAGGGTGTGGAAACTGCGCGGGCTTCCGGGATGACCGGCGGCAGTCATGGGCACGGCAGAAAGCACGAAGGGCTGCGGCTGCCGGGGGCGTGACCGACTCGGCGATGCCGAGCATCGCGGACAGCCGGCGAGACGAGCGAGGGTTGTTCGAGCCCGCAGGGCGAGTTCCCGAGCGCGCCGGCTGCACCGCGAGGCGCAGGGCACCCGCAGGTCGAGCCGCCGGAGGTCGCAACCGGGGCAGCCGCAACCATTCCAGCCTCCAATAGCCTGTGGGGGTCTTGTCGGGGGTAGGTCAACCCACGCAGCGGGCGCTGGTCACTTCCACCTCACCGAAGGCGTCTTCCAGCCGCCGGCGGCAAACCTCTCCGGCCCAGCCGGCCAGCGCGTCGCTGCTCTCCTGTTTCTGGATGGCGGAGACCAGCAGCCCTACCTTCACCACGTCCGGCGTATAGTGCTCGACCAGGGCCGAATAGGCATTGAGATTGCCCGGCCGCACGGGCGGCATGCTGTAGGCCTGGGTCTGGATGGATTCGATGCGCACGGTGGCAAAGAGCCCGCGCAGTTTCTTCTGCAATTCCTGCCGGACGAGATTGGTGATGAACCAGGCGATCCCGGAGACGCTCTCGACCAGTGCCTCGTCGAGCACGCCCTGGGCGATGAAGAAATCGAGCGGCGGGAAATACCCCAGCGCCTGGCGGCGCACCTGCTCGGTCACCGCATCGGCCAGGGCCTCCCCCACCACGTAGGGGGAAGCCGGCAGGTGCCGCTCGAACACGTGTTCCGGAATGCGGACCCTGAGGCTCAGGGCCACCTGGTTCATGTGCAGACTCACGTCTTCCGGCCCTGCAGCAGGGCGAGCTGTTCGAAGAGCGGCCCGGTCACCGGCGCGATCTTCTTGCGCATGACGCTACCGATGGCATCCGTGGTCGCGAAGATGGGCGCCACCAGCCGCTCGCCGGCGGCGGAGAGCACCAGCAGGGCCCGCACCAGGGCGTGGTGCTCGTCCGGCAGCCGCTCGAGCACGGCGGCCAGATCCGCTTCCCTTCGGTCCGCCATCCGCGCATCGGCCTGTGCCAGCACCGCCTCGATGCTGCGCAGGCGCTCACCCTCGGCGGCCGCCGGCGAGAAGTAGTCACGGATGGCTTCCATCAGCTCCACGACCACATCCTGATTACTGGGCTTCTTCATGACCGTCTCGGCCGTGGCCAGCCAGGCCTGCCCGGCCCCGCTCGTGACGCGCAGCAACAGCGAGGCCAGAGGGTTGGCATCCGCCAGATCATCCAAAGCCTCGCGCAGGGCCTCATGGGCCGGATGCGAAGGCTTCTCCAGCGGGAGCTCGTCCGGCACGGCCTGCAGGAAACCCACATAATAGGAGTTCTTCGAACGCCCGCGTGCCCAGAGTTTCTCGCGGGCCTCATTGGAGATCAGGCCGGGTTGCAACACCAGACGTACGCTTTCGATCATGGCCTGGGGCGATTCCTCGAACGGCAGGAATTCGAGCAGGAAGTCCGCCAGCACCTTGCCCATGCGGCCTTCCGCCACTGCCTTGCGCGAGAGCATCCGGCGGGCATTGTCGGAAGTGGGCATGGCCCACCAGGCCCGCCGGGCCAGCTCGTCGGTCAGGCCGGGGGCATGCACGACGGCGACCACGGCCTCCGGCTCGCCGAGCAGCAGCAGTTTCTCCAGACTGTCGTCCCGCGCCTGCCCCATGCGGGTCCAGCGCTTGAGGAAGACCGGATAGCCACCGGGCGAGCCCAGCACGTGCGTCGAAAAGAGCTCGCGCACCCGCTTGAGGTACTGTTCCTCTCGGCAATTGGGATTGAGCGGAATGCTCGTCTCGCCCTCCGGGGTGAGGGCGTGTACGGTGAGCGTGCCCTCGTCGATGCGGACCGCCTCGAGCGGATTGGCCAGCAGCACGTTCAGGCGCAGGGCATCCTCGGGCGAGAGATCCATCACGGCCTGCATGACGTGCCCTCAGCCGGCTGCGCCCGGCTCGTAATCCTCGAAACCCGCCTTGCGATAGTATTCGCGCGCCTTGTCCAGGTCCTGCGGCACGCCGTTGCCCTGTTCGTACATCATGGCGAGCGTGGTCAGCGAGCCGGTCAGGCCCTGCGCGGCGGCCTTCTCGAACCACTTCACGGCCTCGGCGGGATCCTTCTCCACGCATTCGCCCTCGAGATACATGAAACCGAGGCCGTGCTGGGCCAGGGCGAAGCCCTGTTCGGCCGAGGCGCGCATCCACTTGAGTGCGAGCTCCTCGTTGCGGGCCATGCCCAGACCATTCTGATAGATGATGGCCAGCCGGTGCTGGGCCTCTGGGTTGCCCGCCTCGGCGAACGGCGTGAGCATCTGGGCCGCCTGGGCGAAATGCTTGGCCTCGAAGGCGGCCATGGCACTCGCGAAATCGATGTCCTGTTCCATCGTCATGGGAAAACTCCTGTCGTCCGGCATCGGCCGGACAAGAAATCAATGAGTTACACGAAGCACTCCGTGGGATCCCGCCATGGTACCGGCCCGCGCGCATCCGGGCAAAAAACCCTGTTGGCGGCAAACGAACCTCCCGATAGGCCAGCCTTCCCCTACCATGCGGGATATACGGGCGCCCTCGGGGGCTGGGGTATACTCCGGAGCCTGAAAAAAACCGGACACTTGCACGAATGAACGAACGGGTCGACATCGACAAGGTGATCCACATGCGGACCTGCATCCAGAAGGTGGCGACAGGTCCGGAATACAGCAAGGATCTCTCCTTCGAGGAAGCCCGCCGGGCCATGGACATCATCCTCGCCGGCGATGCCGATCCCGTGCAGGCAGCCATCCTGCTGATCGCGCTGCGCATGAAGCGGGAGACCGACGAGGAAAATCGCGGCGTCCTGCAGGCCATCATCGACCACAGCGACATCGCCACGGCCGAAGTCGACGAAGTCGTGGACGTCGCCGATCCCTATGACGGCTACACGCGCGGCCTGCCGGCCTCTCCCTTTGTGCCCGCCGTGCTGGCCGCCTGCGGCGTACCCGCCGTCTCGCACGGTCTCGACAGCGTCGGCCCCAAGTACGGCATCACGCACCGCAAGGTGCTCGAGGCGCTGGGCGTGAACGTCGACCGCGCCCCTGGCGAGGTGGCAAAGCTGCTCGCCGATCCCGATGTGGGCTGGGGCTACGTGGACCAGTCGCGCTACTGCGCCCCGTTGCACGACCTGGTGACTCTGCGCCAGCGGATGGTCAAGCGCACGGTCATCACCACGGTGGAAGTGCTGATCGGACCGGTCCGCGGGCGCAAGGCCACGCATCTCTACACCGGGTTCGTGCACAAGGCCTATCCCCCGATCTATGCCTCGCTTGCGCGCCATGCCGGATTCGATTCCCTGCTGCTGGCGCGCGGCGTGGAAGGCGGCATCATCCCCTCGCTGCAGCAGCCGGCCCGCATCTGGTTCTACCGGGACAAGGGAGAAGAGGATTTCATCGAAGTGGCCCCGCACCAGATCGGGATCGAATCCGATCGCCGCGCCGTGCCCATCCCCGAGGACGCCCCGCGCGTCGAAGTGCCGGGAGACGAGATCGCCACCACCATCGATGCCGATGCCGCGGCCGCCATGGCTGCAGAGCGCGGCATGGCGGCACTCAAGGGCAACCGTGACGGTACCTACGACAGCCTGGTCTATGCCGGCGCCCTGGTGCTGAACCATCTCGGGCACGCCGGCTCCCTTGCAGAGGCCGCCGATACGGTTCGCCAGGCCATCGACAGCGGCAAGGCGCTGGCCCGTCTGGAGGCAGCCCTGAATCGAGCTTGACGAATTCGAGGCGCATCGCATTGCAGCGATGCCCTGCTTGTTGGAAAATGCACGGTCAAACGCGTTTGCACAGAGGAGAAGCGAGATGAAGAACCCGTATCAGGATTACTACGACGCCACGGTGGAAATGGAAAAGGCCGGCGTTGACGAGGAATACATCATCGGCTGGCAGTCCGGTTACTGGCTGAATCCGCCGCGCGAGGAGCAGCGTGTGACCGAGGCCTATCTCGCCGGCTACGAGAAGGGCAAGAACAAGGATCTCAGCGGTTACCAGGACTGGATCAAGAAGTAATCTTCCGACCAACCGCTTCGATGAAAAGGGCAGGCGTCGCCTGCCCTTTTTCTTTACCCGGCCAGGGCCTCGGCCGAAGGCCGCCGCGCGCAGCCTTCGAGCAGACACTGTTCGGCCTGATCGAGCGCCTCGGGTGTGCCGGCGAGCACCACCACGTCGCCTTCTCTGAGATGGGTGTCGAGCAGGTTTCCGGGCACGCGCACGCCGCCACGCAGTACATCCACCAGACGTACGCCCAGGGAGTCCAGATCCAGTGACTGGGGTGTCCGTCCCACGGCATGATCCCGGTCACTCAGCGTGACCGCCCTTTTCTGGATGTGATAGTTCTCCGCCTCCTCCGCCGCCTCGGCCGTATCATGGAAGAACGTCCTCAGCTCCTGATAGTCGGTGGCACGAATCTGCGTCAGCAGACGCTCCACGACGGAATGCGCCACCCCGAGCAGCAGCAGCAGCTGAGCGGCATAGAGCAGGCTGCTCTCCAGCCCTTCCGGAAAGACCTCGGCGCCGGCCTTCAGGAACTGGTGTTCGTGCCGGTCCTCGACCAGTCGCACCAGTACGGGCGTCTCCGAATGCAGCCGGGCCGCCGTCACCACACGTTCTTCGGTCTCGGGATCGTCGAAGGTGACGGCGACGGCGCGCGCCTCGCGCAGACCGGCGGCCATCAGCAAGGTGGGCCGGGAAGCATCACCGAACACCACGTGTGTGCCCGCGCTCGCCGCCTGCTCAAGGCGCTCGGGGTCGAGATCGAGCGCCAGATAGGGAATCTGCTGCATCTCCAGAATACGGGCCAGGTTCTGGCCGACGCGACCGAAGCCGCAGATGATCACATGCCCCGACTTGCCTTCCGCCGCCTCCGCAATGCGCTGTGCCAGTTCTTCCTCGCCGGCCAGGCCCCGGCGCCCCAGCAGCAGGCTGCCCAGACGATCGTTGTAGCGCACCAGCACCGGCGCCAGCGCCATGCTGAGAATCATGGTCGCCAGCAACGGCTGATAGATTGCCTCGGCCAGCAGGCCACCTTCTGCCGCCATGGAGAGCAACAGCAACCCGAATTCACCCGCCTGTGCAAGCACCAGGCCCGACTGCAGCGACGCCTGACCAGGCTCGCCACCCACAGTTCGTACGATGAAGGCCACGAGCGCCAGTTTCAGGGGCAGGTACAGTGCCAGCAGGGCGATGACCATACCGATCCCCTCCCACAGCACTTCGACATCGAGCTGCATGCCGATGGTGATGAAGAACAGTCCCAGCAGCAGATCCCGGAACGGTCGTATGTCCGTCTCCAGCTGATGCCGGAAGACGGTCTCGCCGAGCAGCATGCCTGCCATGAAGGCGCCCAGCGCCGGGGAAAGCCCGGCCAGTTCCGAGAGCCAGGCTGCCGTCAGGGCGAGCAGCAGGGCCGTCAGCATGAAAAGCTCGAGTGACCGGGTGCCGGCGACCCAGCGGAGCGTGCGGTTGAGGAGACGACGTCCGGCATAGACGAACAGCACGAACAGTACGACCGCCTTGCCCATGGCCAGCGCCAGAGTGGCACCCAGCGATTCCGTGTGTCCGGTCAGCGCAGGCAGAATGACGAGAAACGGGACTGCAGCCAGATCCTGGAACAGCAGCACCGCCACGGCCACCCGGCCGTGGCGGGTATTGAGTTCGAGCTGCTCCTCGAGTTGCTTGAGTACGATGGCCGTCGAGGACATCGCCAGCGCGCCGCCGATGACGAAGGCTGCTTCAGGACCGGCATCGGCCAGCAGCCAGGCAAGCCCCCCGAACACGAGCAGGCTGAACAGCACCTGCAAGCCGCCGACGCCCAGCACCAGGCGGCGGGAACCCATGAGCCTGGGCAGGGAGAATTCCAGCCCGATGGTGAACATGAGGAAGATGACGCCCAGCTCGGCCAGAGTCTGCGTATTTTCGGATTCGGGCAACCAGCCCAGGGCATGCGGGCCGGCCAGGATGCCTGCCACGAGATAGCCGAGCACGGCAGAGAGCCCAAGCATGCGGAAAGCGGCCACCACCGCCGTGGCAGTCGCGATCAGGATCAGGATGGTCTCGAGCATACCCTCGTGCATGGCTCACTCCGGTGTTACGGTCCAAAGGCCGAACCCTGCATGATGGAGCCCGAACGGAAAAAAGCAAGTGCGTCTTCCTCGATGGGTACAGGATTTGCGCCGGGTTGCCGGGCATGCCCGGACGGGGGCATGATGAACATCCTGTTCAACAGCCACTGCAAGCGAGATCATGCTCGAGTATCCGTTTTTCTCCGAGGCGGCTGCCTCGCGTTTCCTGGAAGTCCTCGAGGCGCATTCGGTACCCTACGAAACCGAATCCACGGACGACGGCCCCGCCTGCATCCGTCTGGACGAGGATGCGATCAGCGACGAAATTGCAGATCGTCTGGACAGCCTCTATGACGAATTGCTGGAAAGTGCGGACTTTCTGGGCGACGAGACGTCACTGGACAAGGACCTGGCCGGATTCGAAGTGGCACTCTCCGACGGCACACGTGTGACCGTGCCGATCGATACGGACATCATGAAGAAGCTCACCAGCGCGCTCTCGATCGAGGAGATCCAGTCACTGCTCGCGGCGGTTGCGAACGCCGTCGAAACCCGCGACACACGTCCGCTGTGTCATTTCGATCAGCCGACCGAATCACCGTGACGGAGCACACACTTTTTCATACCATTCAGAATCTTACAGAATCAACCTGACAACATACTCGAAAGAATCTCCAGGGAAATCAAGAAATTGAGTGCTCGAGCGCCTTGACATATCAGAATTTGGTTATATTATTACTAACAACTGGTCGGTCGGATGATGTACGAGGCGACCGCCGGTCACCAAGGACATGGAATCCATCTTTCAGCATCGGACAGGAGAGACGACAATGCGCAAGACTCTGGTTGCAGCTGCACTCATCGCAATTTCGGCCAACGCCAACGCCTGGTGGGGCGGCCCCTGGGACGACGGCTGGCACCGTGGCTGGGGCAATGGCTTCGGTGACATGCTCGGCGACATGTTCGGCGACGGCGACTTCGCCATGAACATGAACTTCCGCGGCCGTGGTCGTGGCTGGGGCCGTGGCTATGGTTACGGTTACAACGACCTCTACGACTACTATGGTCCCTGGTGGGCCGCTCCGTACTACGGTTACGCCCCCTATCCCTATGCTCCCTACGCACCCGTGGCACCCTACGGCGCCGTTCCGCCGGCAGCACCGGCTGCTCCCGCCGCTCCCGAGGCCAACAAGGATCAGGCCGCCAACACCCAGGCGCCGGCTCAGCCTGCTCCCGTGCAGAACGCTGCCTACATGCCGCCGGGTTACATGAGCCCCGAGCAGATCCAGAAGTTCATGGACGAGCAGCGCAAGGCCATGGAAGCCCGCTTCGAGCAGATCCGCAAGGAGCGTGAGGCCATGTGGCAGAACCGCTTCGGCCAGGCCCGTCAGGCTTCCGACAAGAAGTAATTTCTGCAAACAGCGGAAACAGGAAAGCCCCGGTCGCCACAAGCGACCGGGGCTTTTTCATGGAAGCGGGAATGCTTCAGCCGCGCCGGCGCGCCATGCCGATCAGGCCCGCCAGGCCGGATCCGAACAGCCACAGTGCCGCGGGCACGGGCACGGGTGCCGGACTCACCGCCACGGACTGGAGCGCGAACTCGTGACGCTCGTGATCGCCCAGCTTGCCCGGCGCCCAGAACCAGACCGAACCGTTGACCACCGCATTGACCTCGATGGTGACCACCTCGTCCTTCTTCCTGTCGGCAGGGGCCTGGAACTTCACCGGACCGCCCTGATCGATCTGGTAGAAGCCCATCTCCTGATAGCGCTCGCCCCCGCGCTTTTCATAGAAGAGATCGTCCACCGTGATGGTGTGGAGAAAGACCGGGCTGTCGAAACGCAGCTCGAGCACCTCGTCGCCCTCGATTTCATCGTTTTCGTAGTTCCGGTACTTGTGCTTCCAGGCTCCCTTGTCCCGGATGTTCATTCCGATGCCGTCGTTGGTGTCCCAGGTGAGATCCAGATAGTGGCTGTCGTGGACGAGGCGGTTGAAATCGATACCGTGGACCGGGTTGGGCGTGTACTGCCCGGTGTCGACCCAGGCCTTGAGCGTGACCGTAAAATTGTCGACCGTGGTCGTGTATTCCGGCTCGCCGCGCGCATCCTTGAAGTGATCGCGGTCGCTGAAATCGATGACGGTCGGAAACATGCCGAACGCACCGGACATGCCGCCCGGAATACCGGGAGGTGTCACGGGCGTGGAAAAGGCATGGGCGGAGAGAGAAACGGTCGCGAGAGCACAGGCCCCCGCAATACGAGAGAGCTTGATCATTGTGACTTCCCCTGTGGTTTGCTGTTATCTGGTTCAGGCGTAATCAATATAACCAGTGAGACACCCGGATGCCATTCGATTTTTCTATGGGTCGATCAGAAAGCTTGGCCGAATATCGCGGATCACGCGTCATTTTCCATGACAATCAAGGGCTTGAAATCGGAAGTTCCGTCCACATACTGGTGATGCAGTCTTGTCGACCAACCACTGGAAACGAGGAGGCGCATCATGACCGGAACCTTCACCGCCAAGGCGGATCCCCTGCTTCGCCGGGCTTCCGACCCGGGCTATCGCGTCGCGTGGAAATACAAGTACAAGTTCGAACGCGGCGTGCTCGACGGCGAGATGACCTACGGCGAGGCCAAGAAGAAAGCCGAGGAACTGCAGGCCAGGGAGCCGGACAAGGTCTTCTGGCCCGAGCTGATCTACGAATGAGCAATGCGGCATCGGCGGTGCTCCTCGCGCCGCCGATGTTTCTTCGACAGGCTCTCGCCGGGATCAGGCGACGTCCTGCTCGGGCAACAGGCTGTTGACGATCCGCTTCATGGTGCGCATGTATTCCGGCACCTCGATGTCGATCACCTGGGTCGTCACCCACTTTCTCTGACGCGGGCCCAGGCGTTCCGCAAGACGGTCGCCGAAATACCGGGCCATCTGGAAACTGGGTTCGAAATCGAAGAAGCCGAATTCCGAATACTCGTCCATGCGCTGATTGAGCAGGTCGATGAACGGGGTGCGATAATCGCCCGGTCCGGCGATGTCGCGCGCATTGTCCTGCACATAGTCGGCGGCCTTCTTCGCCAGCGCCTGGATGAACTCGGCACGTTCCTCGTCGTCCATGCGGGTATAGGCGATCCGGTCTGCGGCATGGATGAGAAAGGCCATCATCTCCTGGATCACCTCCAGACGCTGCATCTGGGTATCCGTCTGGAATCCCTCGTTCTCGAGATTGAGCAGCGACTGCATGCACAGTTTCCAGAGATTGAATCCGAGGACGCCGGCCGTGTCCTGAATGGTCCGGCTCTTGTCCTTCATGTTCCAGCGTGTCTTGATTCGCACGGCAGCCTCCCGATCGCGCCGATGGTGAGAACCCGCACTTCCTGAAAGGTCGAACGACCTCCACGGGCATGCTAGGATCGAAACAGTATACCATTTCACTGGGTTTTTCGTGCCGGCCGTGGAGGGTTCCATGGAAACAGCCGAACAGCGCCTCCGGATCGAAACGCTCCGGGATACCGTGCAGCACAACTGCAACATCTCCGATGCGCGCCATGCCGGAGACTTCACCCTGTGCGTCTACCTCATGAAGATGCGCGAATTCTATCGCTGGGAGAAGGGTTTCGCATTCACCGACAGCCTCGACAGCGAAGACATCGGACAATGGCTGCGTGAACGCGAACAGCTCTGGGAGGAACTCGAGGGCGAGGACTATCGCCCCATAGAGATCGAAGGCGAGAGCTTCGAGCCCTTCGACAGCGACGCCATCAATGCCCGGCTGGCACCGCTCGGACTCGTCTACTCCGCCGGTTACGGCAACCGCAACAAGGCGCATTTCTTCCTTGGTCGCCTTCACCATCGGGAACGGCGCGGAGACACGCTGCTCTACATCTCCGACGAGGAATTCGCCCGCGACCTGACCGCGCCACCTGCCATGTCCCTGCAGGGCCGCATCTTCATCCGTCGCCAGTCCCTGCGCCGCATGATCTGGGAAAAGGTGGAGGAATGGCGCTGGAACCGCCCCGACACGCCGATGGGACGCGCCATCGCGCTGCAGGATTTCGAGCGGCATCCGGAAGCCTCGCTCGAGGCCATGACGGAGAACGAGCTCGAGACACTGCTGCTGCACGAGCAGGGCGAACTCGAGGCCGGCCGGCTGCTCGGCCCGGACTGGGAAAGACTGCTCGCGGCCGTGCCCCACTCCCGACTCGCGTTCCAGTTGCGCGCCGTGCGTGACAACCTGGCCGATTGCCTGGTGACCCTCCCCGGGCTGATCGAGAAGAAGGATCCCTGCAGCCTGCATTTCTATTTCGCCACCATCAGCAACCTGCGCCGCTGCATGGCGGCCCCGCTCATGTCGGGCTACGAATACTGGTACCGCAACAACGATCTCGCACCGCTGCAACGGGCCGTGGAGGCGGGACGCGAGGAATGGCTGGCGCTGGGGCGTGACATCCTGGCCATCTACCGCAGCGAGGATCTGGACGGCTTGCCGCGGATTCAGGCGATGATCGATAATGTGAGCGTCTGAAGCCTGCGAGCCCGATCATGGAACCCGCCGCCACCTCTCCGAAAGCCCGTCTGCGCACCCTGCGCGAAGTCGCGCCGAACAGCTTCATCTTCGAACAGAAGCAGGCGTTGCCCGCTGCGCTGTGCGAAGAGATGATCCGCCGTTTCGAGGCGCACCAGGAAGAGCAGTACGAGGGGCGCATCGGCCAGCTCGCCACCCAGGATCGCAGCGTCAAGCGCACCACGGATCTCGTCGTCAGCGGCAAGCCCCACTGGAAGGACATCGATCAGGCCCTGTTCAACTCGCTCGGTCGCGCCATCCTGGAATTCCGCGAGGCCTTTCCCTTCTTCAAGGGGCCCTTCAAGGACGTGGGCTACAATCTGCAGCGTTATCTGCCGGGCGAGTACTATCACTGGCACATCGACGGCGGCAGTCACCAGTTCGCCGAGCGACAGCTGGTGGCGCTCTGGTACCTCAACGACGTGGAAGGTCCGGGCGGGGAAACCGAATTCCTGTACCAGAATGTCCGCATCCGCCCCGAGGCCGGCAAGCTCGTGCTCTTCCCGCCCTTCTGGACCCATGAACACCGCGCCGTCACTCTGCAGCAGGGCGTCAAATACATCGCTACCACCTGGGTCGTGTTCGCCTGAGTCGATGCCGGGATCCTTCCGCGTCGAATCGCCGTCCACCCCCGATCACTACCGCGCCTGTTTCCGCCTGCGCTGGCAACTGCTGCGCGCCCCCTGGCAACAGCCCCCGGGCAGCGAACAGGATGCGCACGAAACGGCAGCCTGGCATCGCATGGTCCTGGATGCGCACGGCGAGGTCGTCGGCTATGGCCGACTGCACCGGGAGCAGGACGGTACGGGAAGGATCCGCTACATGTGCGTGATGCCGCAATGGCGAGGACGGGGCGTGGGCGCGGCGCTGCTGGAATCACTGGAGAAGGCGGCCCGCGACCAGGGAATGACACGCATCCTGCTCGATGCCCGGGCCCCGGTGATCGGCTTCTATCTGCGCCACGGCTACCGCGATCTCGGACCCGGCCCCCTGCTGTTCGGAGTCATTGCCCACCGGCGGATGGAGAAGAGGCTGGATCGGAAATGCGCGCGCCGGCGGCCCGCGCCAGATTGAGCAGGTGTTCCCGCGGGGGACAGCCGGGCGCGCCCTGTGCGAGATAGGCCTGCCATTCGGCGAGCAGGCCCGCCATCTCCGGATCGGTGCCATGACACCCCACCAGGGTGATGACGGCCTCCCCCACCTTCCAGGGCCCCTCGCCGCGTATCTCGCCCACGAGGCGGTGGATGGCCTGCATGGCCGGCACCCGGTGATGCCAGAAGACCTCGAAATACACCAGCCCCGGCTCCGCCTCCAGGGGGAAGCATTCGGCCATGATGTGACGGGTGCCGTCCGGGTAACGCACCTGCAGCGGCGCCGTGACCGAAAACAGGTCGGCCATGCGTCATTCCCGTCCGAACTCGAAACGGTGCTGCATCATGTCGCCTTCCAGATCGATGTGCACGGCACGCGCCTCGGGCATGCGGTTGAGAATGTAGGCCGCCATCATCATCGTCAGGCTCTCGTTGCCGTTCTCCATGCCGGTCACCATGCGATCGGCGGCGATCTGACAGCGCTGGAGCCGGTCGGGCGAATCCACCCATCGCCGGCTCATCTGGTAGCCCCGGTCCATGTCGCTGTCCATGCGGGCAAAGAACTCCTCGGACTCGCGAATCAGTTCCTCGGGCACGTCGACCGGATAGTGCTGTTCGCCTATGTGGACATTGAGTATCATCGCTCCGACTCCGGATTTTCTGGCAGTTTCCTGCAGGAGGCACGATGTTATTGCCCATCCCCGAGGTTCTCAACCCGGCACAGCTCGAGGAAGTTCAGCGTCTGCTGGCCGAGGTCCCCTTCCAGGACGGCCGCTATTCGGCCGGGAAGGAGGCGCGGATCGTCAAGCAGAACGAGGAAATGCAGCAGCAGGACGCCCGTTACGACCGGCTCAACCGGATCGTGATGCGCTCGCTGGTCAACCACCCGCTGTTCCAGCAGGCCGCACTGCCGCTGCGCGTGGCCAGCCCCTTCTACGCCCGTTACCGTCCGGGCATGACCTACGGCGATCACGTGGACGACCCCGTGATGGGGCCGATGACGGGACGCTATCGTTCGGATGTCTCGACCACCGTGTTCCTGAACGCACCCGAGGACTACGAAGGGGGCGAACTGGTGATCCGCACCAGCTACGGCGAGACCCGCTTCAAGGGCGAGGCCGGCAGCGCCGTGGTCTATCCCTCGCACAGTCTGCACCGGGTGGATCCGGTGACGGCCGGCGAGCGGCTGGTGGCCGTCACCTGGACCCAGAGCATGGTCCGGGACGCGGCGCGTCGCGAACTGCTGTTCGAGCTCTCCGAGGCCCGCGAGGCGCTGCTCGAGCGTGCGCCCACGGACCCGGTGACCGCGAAGGTCAGCCACAGCTATGTGAATCTGCTGCGAATGTGGGCCGAACTCTGACAGGCTGCTGGCCTGTCAACTGCTACTCGAGCGTGACTCGCTCCTGTGACCTGATCAGAAACACCAGCGCCTTCGCCATGCTCGCGCCGAGCCGGTCGGCGAGTTTCGAGAACACGTCCTCGGTCGGCGTGTAGTCCACGATGTCCTCCGCCTTGACGATCTCGCGGGCCACCTGCGAGGTGCTGCCGAAATCGTCGGCCAGCCCCAGCTCGACCGCCTGACGACCGGTCCAGATCAGGCCCGAGAAGAGTTCCGGATCGTCCTTGAGACGATCGCCCCGCCCGGCCTTGACCGTGTCGATGAATTCCCGATGGATGCGCTCGAGCAGCCTGCGCACATGGGCGACTTCCTCGGGTTTCTCGGGCAGGAAGGGATCCAGCAGGGCCTTGTGTTCACCGGCGGTGAGCAGTCGGCGCTCGATGCCCAGCTTGCGGATGGCTTCCACGAAACCGAAGCCGTCCATGCGCACGCCGATCGAGCCGATGAGGCTGTTGGGATTGACGAAGATCCTGTCGGCGGCGGCGGCCACGTAATAGCCTCCGGAGGCGCACATGTCGCTCACCACGGCATAGAGCGGCTTGTCCGGGTACTTCTTGCGCAACCGGCGAATCTCCCGGTTGATGTAGTCGGACTGGACCGGGCTGCCGCCGGGGCTGTTGATGCGCAGGATGACCGCCTTGGAGTGCTTCGCCTCGAAGGCGTGACGCAGCCCCGTGACGATATTGTCCGCGCTGGCGTCGCTGTCGGGGGCGATGACGCCTTCGAGCTTCACCAGCGCCGTGTGCTCGCCCGGCGTCAGGCTCGAGGACTTCCATTCGGGCACCGACACGAGGACGAGCACGGCGACCAGGTATCCGAAGAACAGCAGCTTGAAGAAGATGCCCCAGCGTCGTGCGCGCCTTTGTTCCTCGAGCGCCGATTCGGCCAGTCGGGTGACCAGCCGGCGCTCCCATCCCGAGTCGCGGCGGTCCCGCTCGTCGAGCGGCGCCGGATCCAGTTTCCATTCCTCGTCGCTCATGTACGACAGCTCCCTTCGTCAGTCCGCATCCGTCAGCCCGCACAGTGCACCGAGGGCCGTTCGCACTCGGCACGCTGTTCGGCGAGCCAGTCGGGCAGCGTCGTGATCCGTTCCAGAATCGCTTGCGGCCGGTGCTTCGCCAGTCGCTCCCAGCCATGCACGCCATAGGCCACGCCCACACCGGGCACTCCGGCCCGGTTGGCCATCTCGAGATCGTACTCGGTGTCGCCCACCAGGATCGTGGCGCAGGCCGGTACGGAGAGTTCGTCGAGTATCTCGAGCAGCATCCGCGGATCCGGCTTGGAGGCGGTCTCGTCGGCACAGCGGGTGCTGGAAAACAGGCGCTCCAGCCCCGTCGCTTGCAACGATCGTTCCAGTCCTGCCCGTGACTTGCCGGTCGCCACGGCCAGCAGGAAACCTTCGTCGTGCAACAGCTCGAGTGTCTCGCGTACCCCGGGAAACAAGGGGCATTCGTGCTGACGCGCCAGCCAGTATTCGCGATAACGTCCGATGAGCGCCGCCCGGTCCGAGTCCTCGCACTCGGGAAAGAGTGCGGCCACGGCCTCCTTCAGGCCCAGCCCGATGATATTCGCGATCTCGGTATCACCGCGTGACGGCAGGCCGAGGTCACCGATCGCGGACTGCATGCATTCGACGATGAGCGAGGCCGAGTCCATCAGCGTCCCGTCCCAGTCGAACACGATCAATTCGATGTCATGATCCATGTTTTCCAGTTGTATCCTCGTCTGTTCGATGTCTTTCGCACCCGAGATGCACGAGCACCTTCTCGAGCGCCGGATCGAGCGGGGCCTCGACCAGGAGGCGTCCGCCGTCGGCCCTGTCGAAAGCCAGCCGGTGCGCATGCAGAAAGAGGCGCCTGAGGCCGGCCTCGCGCAACCGCCGATTGGCCTCCCGGTCACCGTATTTCTCGTCACCGGCGAGAGGATGCCCCGCATGGGCAGCATGTACCCGGATCTGGTGCGTGCGGCCGGTGTCGAGGGTCACGCGCATCAGGGTGTAGCCCTCGCACCGGGCGATGGGCTCGAACAGGCTGCGCGCCGGCCGGCCGGCCGGGTCCACACGCACCACCCGTTCCCCGCCCTGCAGCCGGTTCCTGGCCAGGGGGGCTTCGATCCAGCGCGCCCCGCCCTGCCATTGGCCCACGACCAGGGCCAGGTACGCCTTCTCGATCCGGCCGGTGCGCAGCAGCGCATGCAGCCGCCGCAGTTCGCTGCGGCGCCGGGCGACGAGCAGGCAGCCCGAGGTCTCGCGGTCCAGGCGATGGACCAGTTCGAGGAAGGGCTCCCCGGGGCGATTGGCGCGCAGGGTCTCGATCACCCCCTGGCGCACGCCGCTGCCGCCGTGCACCGCCAGGCCGGCGGGCTTGTCGAGCACCAGCAGGCGCGCATCCTCGTGAAGGATGCGCGACTCCAGCGAGGCGTTCGGGTGCGCCTGGTGCGTCTGCGGCGACAGCCGCACCGGCGGCAGACGCACCAGATCGCCCGCCTGCAGCCGGTAGTCCGGTCGGCTCCTGCCGCGATTGACCCGGACCTCGCCCCTGCGAATCAGCCGGTAGACGCGGGTCCGCGGCAGGCCGCGCCAGCAGCGCATGAGGAAGTTGTCCAGGCGCTGGCCCGCTTCCTCGGCGGTCACGCAATGTGTTCGTACCCGCGCTGTCCCTGCGGGCGCCCTGTCGGCTGTGGTCACGTCCTGCACCCCGATGCGATCCGGCGGAATGATACAGTCCCACCGGTACTTCCGAAACTTTTTTTCAGCAGATTGGGAATTTGCCCGCGTGGCGGCGTATTGTTATATTTGCGAGACAGTCTTGTTGCCCGATCGGTTCCCGCAACCACATCGGGCCGCCTGCCGCGGAAGCTCGACCCGATCCGCCGGCAGGCACACCGGGTCTGAACAACCCGCACGCTGGTATGGGCAACCCGCCACGCGCCGCCATTCACTGGCCGGCACTGCCACATCATCAGACAGCGGACATTTCCGGTCAGGTACCGGCAGACCCCGGAGAATTGCACGGGTGTACATCGCGACCGCAGGCCCGTCCGTCCCGGGCGCGTCGCCTCCACCGCGGTGTATGGGTGTCAACGAAACAGAACCGAGCGCACGACCGGACCGACCGGCGAGAGACCAGCGACCATGTTTCTCTTCCTCCTGATCATCGAAAAGCTGCGTGACCTGACGGCAGGCGACACCCTGCCCGGCCGCGCCCTGGAAGAGACTGTCGCCCGCCCCCCTGTCGCGGCGTGCCAGCGAGACCAACGACATGAAAAGAATGCTCATCAACGCGACCCAGCCCGAGGAGCTGCGGGTCGCGCTGGTCGATGGCCAGAAGCTCTACGACCTCGACATCGAACTCCCGTCCCGGGAGCAGAAGAAGTCCAACATCTACAAGGGCCGGATCACCCGCATCGAGCCTAGCCTGGAAGCCGCCTTCGTCGACTACGGCGCGGAACGCCACGGTTTCCTTCCCATGAAGGAAATCGCCCGCAGCTATTTCACCGAAGAGGCACGCAGCAAGCCCGGCCGCGTCAGCATCAAGGAAGCCATCCGCGAGGGCCAGGAGGTCATCGTCCAGGTGGAGAAGGAAGAGCGCGGCCAGAAGGGCGCGGCGCTGACGACCTTCATCTCCCTGGCCGGGCGGTTTCTGGTGCTCATGCCCAACAATCCCCGCGCCGGCGGGGTTTCCCGACGCATCGAGGGCGAGGACCGCAACATCGTGCGCGAGGCCATGGCGGCCCTGAACTACCCCGAGGACATGGGACTCATCGTGCGCACCGCCGGTGTCGGCCGCAGCCACGAGGAGCTGCAGTGGGACCTCGACTATCTGCTGAAACTGTGGGAGGCCATCCAGAAGGCGGCCGAGTCCCGTCCCGCCCCCTTCCTGATCTATCAGGAAAGCAACGTCATCATCCGGGCGCTGCGCGACTATCTGCGCAACGACATCGGCGAGATCCTGATCGACGACGAGGCCACCTACCAGAAGGCGCGGGAGTTCATGGAGCAGGTCATGCCGCACAACCTGCACAAGCTCAAGCTCTATACCGACAGCGTGCCGCTGTTCTCCCGCTACCAGATCGAGAGCCAGATCGAGTCGGCCTTCCAGCGCGAGGTCCGCCTGCCCTCCGGCGGCTCGATCGTGATCGATCCCACCGAGGCCCTGATCTCCATCGACATCAATTCGGCCCGCGCCACCAAGGGCAGCGACATCGAGGAGACGGCCCTGCAGACCAACCTCGAGGCGGCCGAGGAGATCGCGCGCCAGCTGCGGCTGCGCGACATCGGCGGCCTGATCGTCATCGATTTCATCGACATGAAATCCGGCAAGCATCAGCGCGAGGTCGAAAACCGCCTGCGCGAGAGCCTGAAGATGGATCGGGCCCGGGTCCAGGTGGGGCGCATCTCGCGTTTCGGCCTGCTCGAGATGTCACGCCAGCGGCTGCGGCCTTCCCTGGGCGAATCCAGCCAGGTCGTCTGCCCCCGCTGCAGCGGCCAGGGCAGCATCCGGGGCGTGGAATCGCTCGCCCTCGCCGTGCTGCGCATCGTGCAGGAAAACGCCATGAAGGAGAAGACCGCGCGGGTGGTGGCGCGCGTGCCCGTGGACGTGGGCACCTTCCTGCTCAACGAAAAGCGCGCCCTGCTCCACGAGATCGAGCAGCGTCACGGCGTCACCGTGCTGCTCATTCCGAGTCCCGCGCTCGAGACCCCCACCTTCGAGGTCGAACGCCTGCGCACCGACGAGGTGCCCGAGCACAACGCGCCGAGCAGTCACGACCTCATCGAACACCACGACATCGAACAGGAGCGCCGCCTGGTCCACATCACCGACAATGCCCCGAAGGGCGAACAGCCTGCGGTGCAGATGGTGGCGCCCAGCCCGCCGCCACCCCCGCCGGCACCGGCGCCGAAAGCCGAAAAACCGGCCGGTCCCAGCCTGCTCAAGCGGCTGTGGGCCACCCTGCTGGGCAAACCGCTCGAGGAAGCGGCCGGGGCCGGCAGGTCCGAAGAGGAGGAAAAGGCCACCGGGCGCTCCAGCGGCCGACGCCAGGGCGCGGGGAGAACGGCCCGTTCCGGCCGTTCGCGCTCGCGCAGCGGGGGCTCGGCCAGGCGCCGCAGCGGTTCCGGAGAGGCCGGACGACAGCGGCGGCAGGAGAACGGCCAGAACAGGACGGCTGTCGGCGAGCCCGGCGCTGCGGAACCGCCTTCCCGCGAGACTGCGAATGAGGCGACTGCGGAGACGCCGACCCAGGAAGCGGCAGAGGGCGAACGCAAACAGGCCGCCAACGGAGGCGGCGGACGATCCGGCAGGCGTCGCGGCCGGCGGGGCGGGCAGCGGCGTCGACGCGAAGCTGCCGCAACGCGCCCTGCGGCCGGTTCGACCGAAACCCCGTCGGAGACGGTCCAGACCGATGCCGCACCGCCGCCTGCCACGGTATCCGACACACCCGAGAAGGTCGAACCCCTCCCCGCTGCGGAACAGGCGCAGCCGGACGAGCCTCGGACGACGGCCGCGAAGCCGGATTCCGGAGGCAGCGAACCTCCGGCACAGCCATCGGAAACGGCGCCGGTCAGGAAGGCGGTCTCGGGCGAAGAATAGGATCGACGGCCTGCCGGCGCCGGATTCAGCCCCCGGTGGCTTCCGATCGCGGCCGCAGGCCGTGGATCTCGACCAGGTGCCGCGCCAGCCCCCGTGCCGCATCCTCGACGAGGTCGAGCACGCGTTCGAAGCCCTGGCGCCCTCCGTAATAGGGATCCGGCACCTCGCGCGCCTCGAGCTCGGAGAATTCCATGAACAGGCGGATCTTGTGTTCATGCCCCGGCAGGCACTGCTCGAGCAGGTCGGCCCGGTTGCTCTCGTCCATGGCGAGGATGTAGTCGTATTCGAGAAAATCGGCCTCCGTCACCCGCCGCGCCCGCTGGGAATCCATCGAGACGCCACGACGCCGGGCGGCCTCGACGGCCCGGGGATCCGGGGGTTCGCCCACGTGGTAGGCATGGGTGCCGGCCGAGTCGACCGCCACCTGGTCCGCCAGCCCCATCTCGGCGAGCACCTGCTCGAAGACGCCCTGAGCCGTCGGAGAGCGGCAGATGTTTCCCATGCAGACGAACAGCACCCTGACCATGATCTCGCCTCCTGTATCCCCTGCGGGATTTTGGACTATGATGGATGAAGTCGCCCCCATTGTACCGGACCCGCCCGCCATGACGAGCCTGACGATCGAAAACCTGCGCCGACTGCTGGGCATCGAAGTCGAGTACCTCGGACGCCGCTGTCGCATCGTCGAGGTCCTCGAGGAAGGGCCCCAGCTCGTGGTGCAGTGCCTAGATCAGCGCGCCATCCAGGCCAACCAGTACGGCGACGCCTCGCGGCGGGTGCCCGAGACACACACCCTGCCGGTCACCGAACTGGACGCCGACTTTCTCGACCGACTGCTGAAGGCCGCAAATCGACCCGACGGCGACGATTGAATCCGGATGCGTTCGGCCCTCGACGCGCGCTCGTCAGCCGGAACGCCGGCGTCTTTCGTGCAGCCAGGCCAGCAGCGCGTCCAGAGAACGGGTGTTGAGCACGTCTCCGGCCTCCAGCCAGCCACGGCGTGCCTGACCGATCCCGAACCGCAGGTTGTCGAAATCGAGATCGCTGTGGGCGTCGGAATCGATGCTCACCGGAACCCCTTCCTCGCGCGCCATCTGGCAGTGCACGTCGAGCAGATCCAGCCGCTCGGGATGGGCGTTGAGCTCCAGCGCCACGCGCTTCTCGCGCGCCTTGCGGATGATGCGCGCCATGTCGACGTCATAGGGCTCGCGTTCGCCGATCAGGCGTCCGGTGGGATGGGCCAGAATCGTGAAGAGCGGATTGTCCATGGCGCGCAGGATGCGCCGGGTCTGGGCGGCCCGGGACAGGTCGAACCTGCTGTGCACGGCGCCGACGACCAGATCCAGCTTCTCCAGCACCCGATCCGGCAGGTCGAGCGATCCGTCCTCGAGGATGTCCACCTCCACGCCCTTGAGTATCCGGATGCCCTCGAGCCTGCGGTTCAGCGCGTCGATCTCGGCGATCTGGGCCAGCAGGCGCCGCTCGTCTAGGCCGTGGGCCACGGTCAGCCGCTTCGAATGGTCGGTGATGGCGATGTATTCGAAGCCCCGGGCCTTCGCCGCCTCGGCGATGTGCCGGATGCTGCCGCTGCCGTCGCTGGCCCGACTGTGACAGTGGAGATCGCCGCGCAGGTCCTCGAGTTCGATCAGATCCGGGAGCAGGCCCGCCTGGGCGGCCTCGATCTCGCCACGGTTCTCGCGCAGCTCGGGAGGGATCCAGGGCAGATCCACCGAGGCGAAGACGGATTCCTCCGTCCTGCCGGCGATTCTCTTCTCTCCCCGGAACACACCGTATTCGTTGATCTTGAGCCCCCGCTTCACCGCCAGTCGGCGCACGGCGATGTTGTGTGCCCGGCTGCCGGTGAAATAGTGCAGCGCCGCGCCGTAGCTCGCCTTGCGCACCACCCGCAGATCCACCTGCAGCCCGCTGCGCAGCACGATCGAGGCCCGGGTGGTGCCCTGGGAGAGGATCTCGTCGACCTCGTCATAGGCCACGAAGTGCTCGATGACCGCCCGGCCGGCGCGGGCGGTGCAGAGGATGTCGAGATCCCCCACCGTTTCCTTGCGGCGGCGATAGCTGCCCGCGATCTCCACCTGGTCGATGCCCGGAGCCTGGCGCAGGTAGTCGGCCAGGGGTTCGGCGTATTGCGCCGCCGTGGCCAGCTTGAAGCGCCGCGTGATGTCGAGGTTGGCGTGGATCGCCTCCAGGATGCGCGCCTCGGTCTTCGGTCCGAAACCGGGCAGCGACCGGATGCGCCCGTCACGCGCGGCCCGCTCCAGCTGTTCCAGATTGTGGATGTCGAGTTCGTGATAGAGCGCATGCACCCGCCTGGGCCCGAGACCCGGCAGCCGCAGCAGTTCCGGCAGGTCGGGCGGCAGGCGGCGGCGCAGCTTCTCCAGCGCCCGGCAGGTACCGGTCTCGACGATTTCGTGGATCTTGGCGGCCAGCTCCTTGCCGATGCCGGGGATCTTCGTCAGGTCCTCGCCATTGGCCACCATCTCGCGCAGATCCCGGCCGAGCTCGCGCACCCGGCGCGCCGCCGTGCGATAGGCGCGCACGCGGAAGGGATTGTCCCCCTCGATCTCGAGCAGGTCGGCGATCTCGTCGAAGACGCGCGCGATGTCCTCGTTGTGGACCGGCACGGCTCAGCCCTCCTCCGGCGCCTTCTCGTCCGTATTGCGTGTGAAGGGCACGAAGGCGACCGGCAGGATCTCCTCGTGGACGAGCCGTCCGTTCTCCGGATCGCGCGTCACCCGGATCAGGCGCTGAAAATCCGTGCCCACGGGAATGACGAGTCGCCGGCCGGGCCGCAGCTGTTCGACCAGGGGCGGCGGAATCTCGGGCGCCGCCGCCGTCACGATGATGCCGTCGAAGGGCGCCTTCTCGGGCCAGCCCCGGTAACCGTCGCCCAGCGCGGTGTGGATGTTCTCGTAGCCGAGCTTGTGAAAGATGTTGCGTGCGTGTTCGTAGAGTTCCGGCACGATCTCGATGCTGTAGACCTCCTTGACCAGACGCGAGAGCACCGCGGACTGGTAGCCTGACCCGGTACCGATCTCGAGCACGCGGTCGTTCTCGTCGACCTCCAGGAGATCGGTCATCAGCGCCACGATATAGGGCTGCGAGATGGTGGCCCCGTGCCCGACCGGGAGGGGGATGTTGAGGTAGGCCGACGACTGCAGGCCGTCGGGCACGAACAGGTGTCGGGGCACCTCCATCAGGGCCTCGAGCACCCGGGGGTTCAGGTCCTCGCGGCCGGTCTCGCGTGCGGTGCGCCGCACGTCGTATTCGACTTCCTCGATCAGGGCCCGGCGCCGCTCGCGATGCGCCTCGGTATCCTCGACAGGCTCGGCCATGCCCCACCTCCTGCGTGTTCAGGGATCATGGTGCCACAGGTACGCGCGCCCTGCAGCCGGTGCAATGACGTGCGTCAGGCAGAGGCGGATTCCGCCAGCAGACGTTCCGCCTGCAGCAGGTCCTCGGCGGTGTCCACCCCCGGTCCGGGCACCTCGACCGCCTCCGCAACCTGGATACGGGCGCCCTGTACCAGGGCCCGCAGCTGTTCCAGCATCTCGCTGCGCTCGATCGCCGCATGCGGCAGATCGGGCCAGCGGCGCAGGAAACCCGCCCGATAGGCATAGATGCCCAGATGCCGCAGATGCGGGACACCCTCGGGCAGGCTCGGACTGGCCGTGACGAACTCGTCCCGATCGAAGGGGATGGGCGCGCGACTGAAGTAGAGCGCCCGGCCGCGGTCGTCGCACACCACCTTGACGACATGGGGATCGAAGAATTCCTCGGCCGAGACGATGGGGGTGCACAGGGTGGCGATGTCGGCCCCGGGATGATCACGCAGCACCTCGGCCACCTGACGCAGCAGAACCGGCG
>JALVEM010000380.1 GCA_027030825.1 Thiohalobacter sp. | reverse complement strand
CAATCCGGCGTTCGTCCGGATGACCGGACACGCCCGCGAATCGATACTGGGCCGTGAGCTTCGGGCGGTCGGACTGATCGATGACAACCATGCATCGTCCGTGACGACCCGGGACAGGCGGCTGTACTGCCGCGACCGCGAAGGCCGCCGGATTCCGGTGCTGGTACAGACATCTCGCGCCGGTGACGGAGGTCACACGCTCATGCGCTTCGTGCGGCTCGACGAGCAGGCAGGCGCACTCAGTCGCCTGGCCACCACCGATTTCCTGACCGGCCTGCCCAATCGGGCCCATTTCATGGAACGCCTGTCGCACGCATTGGCCCGTGCCCGGCGCACCGGAGAACGGCTCGGATTGCTGTTCATCGATCTCGATCATTTCAAGCGCATCAACGACACCCTGGGCCATCTCACCGGAGACCGCTTTCTCGAGGCCGTCGCCCTGCGACTGGCGGCGCAGGTGCGCGACAGCGATACCCTGGCCCGGTATGGCGGCGACGAGTTCTGTCTGCTGCTCGAATCCCTCGCCCGGCCCGAAGACGCCGTGCAGGTCGCGGAAAAGATGCTGAAGGTGCTGGAGACGCCCGTCGGTGCCGGTGACTATGCGCTCAATGTGGGCGCGAGCATCGGCATCGCGATCACCGACGGAGAGCAGGAAACGCCGGATGCGCTGATCGCTCGCGCCGATCGCGCCATGTATCGGGCCAAGTCCCGAGGGGGCGGGAGGTTCCATCTGTTCGACTCGGACCTCGAGGGCGTGACATCGGTGGATCATGCCATCGAGGATTCGCTGTCGCGGGCGTTCGAGCGGGAGGAATTCGACCTCCGATTCATGCCCTTCGTCTGGATCGAGCAGCGCGAGGTGCTGGCGATGGCGGAAGTTCGTCCTCGCTGGCGACTCGGCAGGAAGCGCGTGTTCCAGGGCGCGGCCCTGGATGCGGTACTCAGGGAGACCGGCATGCAGGATCGTTTCGATCGCTGGCTGGTCGATCGTCTGTGCGAGCTGTGGCGGCGCTGGCATGCCCGGGGACTGGGAGCCCCCCTGATGGCGATCCGCATGGGAGGCCATCATCTGTTCTGCGCTCCCGGCCAGGGTGTGCTCGAACAGCTCGTCGATGGCGCAGCCGGATGTCGATGTCGTCTGCTGGTGCAGGTGCCTTTCGACCTGCTCGGCGAGAAACCTGCCTTCGTCGCCCCCTGTCTGCAACGCCTGAGGTCGCAGGACATCGCGGTCGGTCTGACGGGCTTCGGTGCGGACTGTGCCTCTTTCGCCTTTCTGGAACATTTCGTGCCGGACACGATCCAGTTGTCTGCGCGTCTGGTGGAACGGCTGGACGAGCATCCGGTCCATGTCGCGCTGCTGCACGCCGTCTGCCGGCTGGGCGAAGCACTGGGCATCCGGCTGGCCGCCGATGTCGGAAGCCGCGCGGTTGACCCGGAGGTCCTGGCCGAGGCCGGGTGTCACTGGATCCGGGAAGGTGATCCCGTGTCGGGCTATGGCGAGCGCGACTTCACCGAGCGTCTGATGCATTGACACACGGTGTTCGACGCAGGCGGATGACGGTGGCAGGCTGGGCGTGGGTGACCGATCGAGGCACGGCGTGAAGTACGAAGGAAAACGAGGAACACGCGAGAGGAGAGGCCATGCCGGGTGAACGGAATGCCGACGTCGTTCCCTGCACCATCTACAAGGGGCGGCGCAGGCCGGATGTGTATCTGTATCTGAGCCATGACGAATCGCTCGACTGCGTGCCCGATTCGCTGCTCGAAGCGCTCGGACCGCTCGAGGAGGTCATGACGCTGGAACTGCATCCCGGGCGCCCGCTCGCCCAGGCCGACGTGCACAGGGTCATGCAGCTGCTCAGGGAACAGGGGTTCTATCTCCAGCTCCCGCCGCAGCGAGAATATCTGTGATCTTCCGCGGCAGTGGATGCCGCGGAAGATCGGGCAGGTGATCAGGAGGCCAGCGCGGCACCCACTTCCGCGAAGGAGTTGGCGATCTCGATGCTGTCGAACGGCACGCCGAGCTGCCGGCCGATCTGGGTGCGCGAGAAAATGCCGCGGATGCGCTGGTGGCCATCCGGCAGCGTCTCCACCACCAGTGCATGCTGACGCCCCACCTTCT
>JALVEM010000379.1 GCA_027030825.1 Thiohalobacter sp. | reverse complement strand
GTGCTGCTACCCCTGGTGATATTCGCCCAGGGGCTCCTGATTCCGGGACGCCTCGCGCTGCTGCTCGCGGCCCTGGCCACCTTCGGCATCTTCGGCATCTTCTTCGAGGACCTGCTCGCGGGCCGACACCCGCCCGGCAGCATCGCCCGTGCCGGCCTGCTGGGACTCGCCACCTTCTTCGCCGCCGTGACCGGCTCCGTGCTGGCGAGGCGCATTCGCCAGTCGGAGGCGCTCGCCCACCGCCAGGGCGTGGATCTCGCCAATCTCAGCCGGCTCAACGCCCATATCGTCCAGCGCCTGCAATCCGGCGTGCTGGTGGTCGACGGGAACGGTCATGTACGACTGATGAACGACCGTCTCTGGGAGATGCTCGAACTGCCGGACCGGTTGCGGGCCGATCACATCGAGGCGGTCTCTTCCAGGCTGGCCGCGTTGTGGCGGGAATGGCTTGCGGAGCCTGAAGCGCACCGCTTCGAACGGCTCGACGAGGCAGGGCGCCTGGGCGTCCGATTCCTGCCGCTGGGCAACCGGCCCGAAGCGGGCACCCTGATCCTGGTGGAATCGATGGAACAGATCGATGAGCAGACCCAGCAGCTCCGCCTGGCCGCGCTCGGCCGGCTCTCGGCCAGCATCGCCCACGAGATCCGCAACCCGCTCTCGGCCATCGGCCATGCGCTGCAGCTGCTGGGTGAATCGGCGCGACTCGACGGCGAGGACCGCCACCTGATCGAGATCGCGGAGAAGCACGTCAGGCGGGTCAACCGCATCATCGGAAACGTGCTGCAACTGTCACGCCGCCAGCGACCTCAGCCTCGGACCCTGCTGCTCGCCGACTGGCTCAACGAATACGTCGAGGAAGGCATCGAGGCCGGCCAGCTCGATCCGGACCAGGTGGAAGTCGATGTGGAGCCGGTGGATCTGCGGGTGACGGCCGATCCCGTCCATCTCCGCCAGATCCTGGACAACCTGGTGCGCAACGCCCTGGAGCACGCCGATACATCGGAGCCGGTCCGCATCCGCCTGCAAGCGCGCCCCCGCCGCGAAGGCGGCGTCGAACTCGACGTCATCGACAACGGTGCACCGATCGATCCGGATACCGCCCGGCACATGTTCGAGCCCTTCTACACCAGTCATCCGGCCGGCACCGGCCTCGGCCTCTATCTGGCCCGCGAACTCGCCTCCAGCAACGGCATGCGGCTGCGGTATCATGAGGCGGGCGGCGGCCGTTTCCGCCTGTTCATACCGAATGCTAGAGAGGACGCGATCGATTCATGAACGCCGACCAGTGGCTCACGGAATATGGCGTGCCGATCGGGCTGGGCATACTGATCGGCTGGATGATCTTCATCGTCTACCGACTCGGCAAGGACTCGAAGGCCGGCAGGTTCGGCATGTTCGTGCTGTTTCTGGCCCTGATGCTCGGCGTCTTCGGCTTTGCGGTGAAATTCGTCATCAAATTCGTGCTGCAGCAGGAGGTGGAGTGACTCCGCGCCACTGCCGGCACGGCACGCCGATTGCATTCCATCGGGCATGTCGCCGGATTTCCCACACTGGCCATGACCAGGCACCGCGCCCTGATCGTCGATGACGAGCCGGACATCCTCGAGCTGGTGTCCATCACGCTGGCGCGCATGGAAATCGACTGCCTGAGCGCCGAGAACGTCGCGCAGGCGAAGGCGGCGCTGACCGCGACGGATCTCGATTTCTGCCTCACCGACATGCGCCTGCCCGACGGCAGTGGTCTGGATATCGTCCGCCACATCCAGCAGGCCCGGCCGGAACTGCCGGTGGCGGTCATCACGGCCCACGGCAGCATGGAGACCGCCGTCGAGGCGCTGAAGGCAGGCGCCTTCGACTTCGTCTCCAAGCCCGTCGATCTGAAGGTATTGCGCAACCTGGTGGACTCCGCGCTGCGGCTCTCCGAGACCCGCGATTTCCCGCAACGCGACCGGCGTACCCGCAACGAACTGATCGGCGACTCGCCGCCCATGCAGCGCCTGCGCGCGCTGATCGCCCGGGTGGCCCGCAGCCAGGCCCCCGTCTACATCAGCGGTGAATCCGGGACCGGCAAGGAGCTGGTCGCACGACTGATCCATCGCAAGGGCCCGCGCGCCGAAGGCCCCTTCGTGGCCGTCAACTGCGGCGCCATTCCCGCGGAACTCGTCGAGAGCGAATTCTTCGGCCATCGCAAGGGCAGTTTCACGGGCGCCACCAGCAACCGGGAGGGCCTGTTCCAGGCCGCCGAGGGCGGCACCCTGTTCCTGGACGAAGTGGCCGACCTGCCCCTGCCCATGCAGGTCAAGCTGCTGCGGGCCATCCAGGAAAAGACGGTGCGGCCCCTCGGCGCCGACCGCGAGATCCCGGTCAACGTGCGCATTCTCTCGGCCAGCCACAAGCCGCTCGCGCAGCTGGTCGAACAGGGGGACTTCCGCCAGGACCTCTACTACCGCCTGAACGTGATCGAGCTGCACCTGCCGCCGCTGCGCGAACGCCGCGAGGACATCCCGCGCCTCGCCGAACACCTGCTCGAGCGGATCGGCAATGAATGCGGTCGGCGTTTCACGCTGGCGCCGGAGGCCGTCGAGACCCTGCAGACCTACCCCTTCCCGGGCAACGTCCGTGAGCTCGAGAACGTGCTGGAACGGGCCGCCACCCTGTGCGAGACGGACGTCATCCAGGTCGACGACCTCCACCTGGCGCCGACAGGCAGCCCCGTCGAGACACCGGCACCCGCATCGAAACCACTGGCCGAAGGCGACATTCCACCGCTCGAGGACTACCTGGATCGGGTCGAACGCGATACCATTCTGCGCGCGCTGGAAGCGACCGGCCACAACAAGACCGCCGCGGCAAGGAAGCTCGGCATCACCTTTCGCGCACTCCGCTACCGGCTCAAGAAACTGGGCCTGGAGTGACGCACAGCGTCACCTCGGAGGTGACGCACAGGGTCACATCACAATCACGGACAAGGAGGTCCACATGCAGCAAACACGCCCTCACCCCGGACCATGCGCGCCAAAGTGTGCGCCGGTTCACGTTTTTCCACCCTTCCGACCGATACCGGGACGGTTCCGAGTCACCTGGCACGCAGCCTGCTAGTGACAGGGCAAGGTCGTGCGGCAGCCCGGCCGGACTCAAGTCCGCGACGGTCCTGCCGACACCTTCATCGGTTCCACCAACAGACATCAACGGGAGATTCAACCATGAAGAAGGTCCAGCAGGGTTTCACCCTCATCGAACTCATGATCGTCGTCGCGATCATCGGCATCCTGGCCGCCATCGCACTGCCGGCGTACCAGGATTACACCGTGCGTGCCAAGGTTTCCGAAGGCCTGGTCCAGGCAGCCGCCGCCAAGGCCACCGTTTCCGAAAACCTTGCCGATGGTGGTCTCACTGATGCCTGCTCGGGAGTCACGACCGGCTCGCAGATCGGTCGCACCACCATCACGAATTGTTCTGATGCCGGTTCCGGATCCGGCCCGGTGACGCTCTCTGTCAGTGTTGATGCCGACAGCCAGACCGTGACATTCGATCTGGTTGGCACTCTCGATACCACGACAGGCGGCGTAACCTGGGATTGCAATAACCCGAGTGATACCAAGTACGTTCCTGCAGAATGCCGTTCATAAGCGAGTATCCAATTGTTTGCAAAGACACCCCCTGTTCAAGGGGGTGTCGTTTTTCCATGCTCATGCTCCAGGACACCAGCAGAAGTCCGCAGTACGCAGTACAAAGAATCTTAAAGATTCCCGGGATGCCGGCCGAATCAGGTGTCATGAGACATATTCTCACCGATTTCCAGTTCCACTGACCGGGTTGGAAAGGGAGGTACAACCCCGATGGCTGCCCCAAATCCATCCATCGGCCTGACCGGCCTGGCACGTTGCCTGGTCAACGCCGGCCTGCTCTCCGAAGAGGACGCGCTTGCTGCCCTGGAACAGAGCAACAGCAACCGGGACAGCACTCTCGTCGGTATACTGGTTGAAAACAAAAAGGTCAGTGCGCTGGACGTCGCTGCGACAGCCAGCCAGGAATTCGGGATTCCGCTGCTCGATCTCGCCGCCATCGAGCTGGACGCCAACACGGTCAAGCTGGTCGATGAAAAGCTGGTGCGAAAGCACCATGCCCTGCCGATCTTCAAGCGCGGCAACCGGCTGTTTGTGGCCGTCTCCGACCCCACCAATCTCACGGCGCTCGACGAGATCAAATTCCATACCGGCATCACCACCGAACCCATCCTCGTCGAGGAGGACAAGCTCCAGAAGGCCATCGAAGGGGCGCTGGATACGGTCGACACCTCGATGGATGATCTTCTCGACGAGGATCTCGACAACCTGGAGATCCAGTCCGGCGAGGAAGAGGACGAGGCCGCCGACGATTCCGGAATCGACGATACGCCGGTCGTGCGTTTCGTCAACAAGATCCTGCTCGACGCCATCAACAAGGGGGCTTCCGACATCCACATCGAGCCCTACGAGAAGACCTTCCGAGTCCGGTTCCGCCAGGATGGCGTGCTGCACGAAGTGGCGAACCCTCCGCTGGCGCTCGCCCCCAAGATCACGGCACGCATCAAGGTGATGAGCCGCATGGACATCGCCGAGCGGCGCATCCCGCAGGACGGCCGGATCAAGATGCAGCTGTCCAAGAACCGGGCCATCGACTTCCGCGTCAACACCTGCCCGACGCTGTTCGGCGAGAAGATCGTGCTGCGCATCCTCGACCCGTCCAGCGCCAAGCTGGGCATCGACGCGCTGGGGTATGAGGAAGACCAGAAGCAGCTCTATCTGGAAAACCTCATGAAGCCCTATGGCATGATCCTGGTCACCGGCCCCACGGGATCGGGCAAGACGGTCTCGCTGTATACCGGCCTCAACATTCTCAATACGCCGGACCGCAACATCTCCACTTGCGAGGACCCGGTGGAAATCAACCTGCCGGGCATCAATCAGTGCAACATGAATCCCAAGACCGGCTTCACGTTCGCCGAGGCCCTGCGCGCCTTTCTGCGCCAGGACCCGGACGTGATCATGGTCGGCGAGATCCGCGATCTGGAGACGGCGGAGATCGCCATCAAGGCCGCCCAGACGGGCCACATGGTGATGTCCACCCTGCACACCAATGATGCCCCGCAGACACTGGCCCGCCTCATGAACATGGGCGTGCCGCCCTACAACATCGCTTCGGCCGTGAATCTGATCATTGCCCAGCGGCTGGCGCGCCGGCTGTGCAACAACTGCAAGCTGCCGGACGACGTGCCCGAGGCCACCCTGCTGGAAGAGGGCTTCACCCAGGAAGACATCGACTCGGGCCTGAAGATCTACAAGGCCAACCACGAGGGCTGCGACCAGTGCACCGGCGGCTACAAGGGACGCGTGGGCATCTATCAGGTCATGGAGATCTCGGAGGAGATGGCGAAGATCATCATGGCCGGCGGCAACGCCATCGACCTGGCCGAACAGGCCCGGCGCGAAGGTATTCGCGATCTTCGCCAGTCGGGCCTGCTCAAGGTAAAGCAGGGCATCACCAGCCTCGAGGAAATCAACCGCGTGACGAAGGACTGACGACATGGCCACGAAAGCAGCATCCGTCAAGCAGGACCTGTTCGCCTGGGAAGGTACGGACAAGAAGGGCAACCGGGTCAGGGGCGAGACACGCTCCAGTTCCCCGACCCTGGTCAAGGCTGAATTGCGGCGTCAGGGCATCCTGCCATTGAAGGTCAGGAAAAAGTCCGCCCTCACGTCACGGACGAAAAAGAAGAAGATCGAATCCAGGGACATTGCGGTCTTCACTCGCCAGCTCGCCACCATGCTGGCCGCCGGCGTGCCGCTGGTCCAGGCCTTCGAGATCATCGGCCGCGGCCACGAGAACCCGGCCATGCAGGAGCTGGTGTTGAGCATCAAGGCCGACATCGAGTCCGGCACCACGCTCAACGAGGCGCTGGCCAAACACCCGCAATATTTCGACGAGCTGGTCTGCGACCTCGTCAAGGCCGGCGAGCAGGCCGGTGTGCTCGACACCCTGCTGGACAAGATCGCTACCTACAAGGAAAAGACCGAGGCCCTCAAGAGCAAGATCAAGAAGGCGCTCTTCTATCCCACGGCCGTCATGGTGGTGGCCTTCATCGTCACGGCCATCCTGCTGATCTTCGTGGTGCCGCAGTTCGAGGCCCTGTTCAGCAACTTCGGCGCCGACCTGCCCGCCTTCACCCGCATGGTCATCGATCTTTCCGAGTTCATGCAGGAGTACTGGTGGGCCGTGTTCGGCAGCATCGGCGCCCTCGTCTATGCCTTCATCCAGGCGAAGAAACGCTCGCGCAAATTCAATCACTTTCTCGACCGACTGGTGCTTCAGATACCGATCATAGGCATAATCATGCGCAAGGCGGCCATTGCCCGCTATGCGCGGACACTCTCGACCATGTTCGCCGCCGGCGTGCCTCTGGTCGATGCGCTCACCTCGGTCGCAGGCGCCACGGGCAACGCACTCTACGCCGAGGCGGTCCTGCGCATGCGCGATCAGGTGGCCACCGGTCAGCAGCTGCAGCTGGCCATGCAGCAGACGGGCCTCTTCCCGAACATGGTGGTACAGATGGTCGCCATCGGCGAGGAATCCGGCTCGCTCGACTCCATGCTGGCCAAGGTCGCCGACTTCTACGAGCAGGAAGTCGACGACGCCGTCGACAGCTTGAGCAGCCTGCTCGAACCCCTCATCATGGCCATTCTGGGTATCCTGGTCGGCGGTCTGGTCGTCGCCATGTATCTGCCGATATTCAAGATGGGCAGTGCCATCTGACGAACGAGGGAACCGACAAGGCAAATGGAATTGCTGCATCTTCTCCAGACCAGCCCGCTCTGGCTGACCCTGTCCTGCGGACTGGTCGGTCTGCTGGTGGGCAGTTTCCTCAACGTGGTCGCCCACCGCCTGCCTCGCATGATGGAGCAGGAGTGGCGCGGTCAGTGCCTGGAACTGCTGGCGGGCGAGATCGAGGCGCCGGACCGCGAACGTGAAACACTCAGCCTGATCTCTCCCCGCTCCCGTTGCCCCGAGTGCGGACAGACCATACGTGCCCTGGACAACATCCCGCTGCTCAGCTGGCTGCTGCTCCGCGGCCGCTGCCGGCACTGCGGGAGTCGCATTTCCTTGCGCTATCCCGCAGTGGAAGGACTCACCGGGCTGTTGTCGGCCTTTCTCGCCTGGCACTTCGGCTGGGGCTGGGAGCTGGCCGGCGCGCTGCTGTTCACCTGGTATCTGATTCCGCTCACGTTGATCGATCTGGACCATCAGCTCCTGCCGGACCAGCTGACCCTCTCGCTGCTCTGGGCCGGCCTGCTGGCCAGCCTGGTGCCGGTCTTCATCGACAGTCCCGCCGCCATCATGGGCGCTGTCGCAGGTTACCTTGTCCTCTGGTCTGTCTATCAGCTCTTCCGGATCCTGACCGGCAAGGAAGGCATGGGCTATGGCGACTTCAAGCTGCTCGCAGCGATGGGGGCATGGATGGGCTGGAAGATGCTGCCGTTGATCGTGCTGCTGTCCTCCTTCGTCGGCGCCATCGTCGGCATTGCCCTGATCCTGTTCCGAGGGCGCGACCGCCAGACCCCGATCCCGTTCGGCCCCTATCTCGCCGTCGCCGGCTGGATCGCCCTGCTCTGGGGCGAGCGCATCGTCGACGCCTGGCTCCGCTACGCCCGCCTCTGAAACGCACAGGCCCCGCCCCCACTCTTGTTTGCGCAAGGCCAAGGGATGATGGCCACGGAATCACACGGAAAACACGGAAAGGGACTCCAGCCACGCAAACCGCGCTACGGGATTTTTTCAGGAAGCCTCGTTACGGAACGCAGAGAACGCAGAGGCGCAGAGAACACCGAGAGAATTATGATTCGAGGGCCTGCCGGATACCCGCGCAGCCCCCTTGGCCATCCCGGAAGCCTCCGCAGCGCCTCCTTCGGTCATTCCGGAAAGTGTGTAGCGTTTATTCGGAATCCAGGAAATGTAATGAACCACAGTGGCAAGGACCGGCGTGGTTTCTGGATTCCGGGTCTCGCTCCCCCGGCTCGAGGCCGGGGTCGCTCGCCCGGAATGACGAAGAAGAAAAAACCGCTCACCCGAAATGACTCCACTCTTCTGTCATTCCGGACGGTGCGTAGCGCCGATCCGGAATCCAGGAAATGAATGAACCACAGTGGCAAGGATCGGCGTGGTTTCTGGATTCCGGGTCTCGCTCCCCCGGCTCAAGGCCGGGGTCGCTCGCCCGGAATGACGAAAGAAGTAGACTTAGTGGATTCCGTGGCTATCCTTCCAGCTTCCAGCTTCCAGCTTCTGAATTCTGAATTCTGAATTCTGTATTCTGTATTCTGTATTCTGTATTCTGCATTCCGAATTCTGTATTCTGCATTCCGAATTCTGTATTCTCCCCCACAT
>JALVEM010000378.1 GCA_027030825.1 Thiohalobacter sp. | reverse complement strand
CGATACCCGCTCGGACACCGAGACCTACAAGGGCGTGGCGGAGAAGCTCGCCGGGCTCACCGGAGACAAGCGCTTCATCGACTATTGGGCCTTCATCAACGACAAGGACCGCGCCAGGCCCTACATCCAGCGCATCCTGTCGCATTCCAACATGATGAAGGGCTACCGGGTGGAGAAGCTGATCAAGCTGGCGGAGCAGGGCGTGCCCGTGATGATGATGGGGCGCAGCTACCCCAAGAACATCGGCTACGAGCAGAGCAAGGAATCGAAGCCCTGGTACAACCGGACCGGCAGGCTGGAGTTCTATCGGGACGAGCCAGAATTCAAGGACTACGGAGAGAACCTGCCCGTCTACCGGGAGGCGGTGGACTCCACCTGGTACGAACCCAACGTCATCGTCGCCGCGCCGCACCCGCTCATCAAGCCGAAGCAGCCGACCGACTACGGTTTCTCCCGTTACGACCTGTCCCGGGAGACCCGCCAGGTGCGCAACGTCGTCTATACGCCGGAGGAGCTGCTGAAGACGGAACATCCGCTCACGCGCGAGCAGTTCCGGTTCATCTGGCTGACGCCCAAGTTCCGCCACAGCGTCCATACCATGTTCGCGGACCTGGATCTCACCGCGGCGCTCTGGGGGCCCTTCGGCGACATGTACCGCAGGGACAAGCGTCAGCCCTGGGTGGGCGAGGCCTATGTGGACATCAATCCCGAGGATGCGCGGCGGCTCGGCATAGAGGACGGCGATTACGTGTGGATCGACGCCGATCCCGAGGATCAGCCCTTCACGGGGTGGAGCCAGCGTCCCGAGGATTACAAAGTGGCCCGATGCCTCCTCCGCGCCCGCTATTACCCCGGTACTCCCCCGGGCGTGCTGCGGACCTGGTTCCACTTCTCCCAGGCGAGCTACGGCACCGTGCGCGGCCAGAAGAGCCGGCGCGACGGCCTGGCAAAGAATCCGGAGACCAATTACCAGGCGATGTACCGCAGTGGCGGCCACCAGAGCGGCACCCGTTCCTGGCTGCGACCCACCCTGCTCACCGACAGCCTGGTCCGCAAGAACCTCATGGGCCAGGTGATCGGAAAGGGTTTCGCCCCGGACGTGCATTGCGCCAATGGCGCGCCGCGTGAGTCCTTCGTCCGCATCACCAAGGCCGAGGACGGCGGCACGGGCGGCCGGAAGCTCTGGCGCGTGGCCCGCATCGGCCTGCGTCCAGGTTACGAGACGCCGGTGATCCTGAAGTATCTCAAGGGCAAGTTCGTTCACACCGTCTGAGTCGGGAGAGGACCATGGCTAAGGTTTACAACTGGCAGATCGGCCGCGAGATGGAGTATCCCTACGAGCCGGCTCGTCCGAAGAGACAGTTCGCCGCCGTCTTCGACATCAACAAGTGTATCGCCTGCCAGACGTGCACCATCGCCTGCAAGATGACCTGGACGTCCGGGCGCGGGCAGGAGTACATGTTCTGGAACAACGTCGAGACCAAACCCTACGGCAGCTATCCGCTGGCCTGGGACACGCGGCTGCTCGAGCTGCTCGGCGGCGGCACCTGGGAAGGCGACGTCTACCGTGGCAAGACCGTGTTCGAGAAGGCCAAGGAAGAGCGGAAAACGGTGTCCGGCTTTCTTCCCGAGCTCGACGACTGGGCCTATCCCAACACGGGCGAGGACGACATCTGGGGGGACAGGGTGGACGGCGGCATGCACATCGCCTCCCTGCCGCATCCCATGTGGTTCTTCTACGTTCCGCGTATCTGCAACCACTGCACCTATCCGGCCTGTCTGGCCAACTGTCCGCGTCAGTCCGTCTACAAGCGGCCCGAGGATGGCATCGTGCTCATCGACCAGTCGCGCTGCGAGGGATACCGCCAGTGCGTACGGGGCTGTCCGTACAAGAAGGCCATGTTCAATCCCACCACGGGACGCTCGGAGAAGTGCATCGGCTGTTATCCGAAAGTGGAGAAGGGACTGCAGACGCAGTGCGTGGAGCAGTGCATCGGGAAGATCCGCATGCAGGGCTGGATCAGCCCTCCCGACGAGGTGCGCGAGGACAATCCCGTCGACTATCTCGTGCACGTGCGCAAGCTCGCGCTGCCTCTGTTCCCGCAGTTCGGCACGCAGCCCAACGTCTAC
>JALVEM010000377.1 GCA_027030825.1 Thiohalobacter sp. | reverse complement strand
TTCTGCGCCCGCAAGGGGCTGGGCGAGGCCAAATACGTGCAGCTGCAGGCCGCGCTGGAGATGGCCCGCCGCCATCTGCGGGCCGGGCTCGCCCGCGGCGCGGCCATGACCTCGCCCCGGCAGGTGCGCGAATACCTCGCCCTGTGGCTGGCCGACCGGCCGCACGAGGTCTTCGCCTGCCTCTACCTGGACACCCGACACCGGGTGATCGCCTGCGAGGAGCTGTTCCGCGGCACCATCGACGGGGCCAGCGTGCACGTGCGCGAGGTGGTGGCCTCGGCCCTGGAGAAGGGCGCGGCGGCGCTCATCTTCGCCCACAACCATCCTTCCGGTGTGGCCGAGCCGAGCGCGGCGGACCGGCAGATCACCGAGCGCCTGCGCCAGGCGCTGGCGCTGGTCGACGTGCGGGTGCTCGACCACATCGTGGTCGGGGCGGGGGAGTCGGTATCGCTGGCCGAGCGGGGACTCCTGTAAAAGTTTATTCAGGCAGCAGCGGCTTCAGCTCCGGCGGCCAGGGGGTGCGCTGCTCCAGGCCCAGCTTGCCCTTGAGGTCGTAGATGGCCGCCTGCAGGCCCTCTTCCAGGGTCGGGTGATACCAGGGGAAGGCCAGCAGGTCGGAGACGGTCAGTCCCTTCTCGATGCTCCAGGCGAGCAGGTGGCCGATGTGCTCGCCGCCCGGCACGCACATGGCCGCGCCCAGCAGGCGGCCGTCCTCCGCATCGGCGTAGACGCGCAGCAGGCCGCGGTTCTCGCCCAGGATGATGGCCCGGCCGAGCATGCCGAAGTTGGCCTCGCCGATCGCGATCGCCGTGCCCTGAAGCTCGTCGAGGCTTGCGCCGACGCTGACGATGTTGGGCTGGCTGAAGGTGATGGCCAGCGGCACCTTGCGCTCGAAGCGGCGGATGGCGTCGAGGTGCACGGCGTTGTAGCCCGCGATGCGGCCCTCGTCGCCGGCCTCGTGCAGCAGCGGTCGCACGCCATTGACGTCGCCGGCGATGAAGACCGGCAGATCGCCCACCTGCATGGTGTGCGGGTCGTAGTGGGGCACGCCGAACTCGTCGAGCGGCACGCCCAGGTGCTCCAGCCCCAGTCCGGCCGTGTTGGGCACGCGGCCCATGGCCACCAGCAGCTTGTCCACCACCGTCTCCTGGTCGCCGGCCTCCACCTTGAGTGTGCCGTCCGGCAGCTCGGTGATCTCGGCCGGTTCGCCCAGCCAGAGCGGGAAGTCCCGGCCGATGATCTCGATTGCCCGTTCCGCCACGGCCGGGTCGCGCAGGCCGCCGATGTGGCGGCTGATGTCGATCCCGACCGTCTCGATGCCGAGCCGCGCCAGGGTCTGGCCCAGTTCCAGGCCGATCACGCCGAGGCCGATGACCGCCATGCGGTCGGGCAGGTCCTCCTGCTCGAAGAACTCGTCCGTGGTCAGGATGCGGTCGCGGAAGGGCATCCAGGCCTCGGGGATGCGCGGGTGCGAGCCGGTGGCGATGACGATGGCCTTCGCGCGGAAGGTCTCGCCGCCGGCCTCGAGGGTGTCCGGGGCGATCAGGCGCGCGTTCTCGGGAATGAAGTGCGCCTCGTCCATGTTGTCGATGCTGTTGGAGAGCACCTTGTCCACGAAGATGTCGCGCAGATCCTGGGTGCGCTCCATCACGGCCGCCCGGTCCAGCCGCAGCTGGTCCGCGCCCTCGATGCCCTCGCGCCTGAAATGATGCCGGCGGTGGAAGTCGTCGGCGATCTGGATGATGGCCTTCGACGGCATGCAGCCGACCCGGGCGCAGGTGGTGCCGAGCTCGCCGCCGTCGATCAGCACCCAGTTGTCGGTGGCGCGGCGCACCTGGGAGAGGGCATAGAGCCCGGCGCTGCCGGCGCCGATGATGGCGACATCCACTTCTCGGGTCATGCGATGGCCTCCGGTTGGCGTGGAGCGGCCATTTTAGCAGCCTGTCCGCAGCCTGGATCATTTTCTCGAAATCGTGAAGATACGGGCCGCTCTGCCATCAGCGCAGTAGATTGGCCCCGAGTCCGACAGGCGGTTATGCCGGGCAAATCACACTTGCTACCGTTCAATTGGCCGAACCGGGAATGGGGTGTTAGTAACGCATTGTTTTAAATAGAGTAATCTTCATTTTTCA
>JALVEM010000376.1 GCA_027030825.1 Thiohalobacter sp. | reverse complement strand
CGGCACGCACCAGCTCGACCATCTGCCGCCGAAACTCCGGCGGATACGGTTTTCTCGTCTTGCCCATTTTCAGACACCTCCTCTCAAATCATCAGGTGTCCACGAAAACGGGTCAACTCCAGTCTGAAATTCGGGGAAGCTTACGACCTCACGCTCGAACTGGGCGAAGGAGAGGAGGATGTTCAGCGTGAGCCGCCCCATGGAGGTGGTGGTGTTGAACTGCTGGGTGACCGAGACGAAGGAGACGCCGTGCCTGTCGAACAGGTCGATGATCTGGGCGAAGTCGCCCAGGGAACGGCTGAGCCGGTCCACCTTGTAGACCACGACCACATCGATCTTGTCCGCCTTCACGTCATCCAGCAGTCGCTGCAGGCCCGGACGGTCCATCGTCTGCCACCCGTCCGGGTGCAGGGCTACTTCAACACCTGGCCGGCCATCCTGCGCCAGCCGTGGAAAACCTTCTCCGGCGATGATGCCTGCTACCACTTTCCGCCGGACCCGGCCGCCATCGACCGCATGGAGGTGACCATGCGCTGTGTGCTATGGCTCGGCGAGGAGGAACGCCATCTGGTCTGGAGGCGGGTGGAAGGATGGCGCTGGCGCGACATCTGTCGCCGCATCGGCTGCGATCGCACCGCCGCCTGGCGGCGTTGACAGCGGGCCTTGGCCGTGGTGGTGGGTCACCTGAACGGATGATTTTGCCCAGCTTCTATTATCATCTGATGATAACTTTTGGTATTATCAGGCCGAGCCCACCTACGGCTCGAGTAACCGGCGTAAACGCGAAAGGCATGCCATGAAGCAGACAGTAGAAGCCATCATCGATGAGCAGGGCCGTGTTCGATTGGTCGAGCCCGTCAAGGTCAAGGGTGTGCACCGTGCTTTGGTGACCATCCTGGACGAGGCCCCGGTCGAAATTGACGAAACCACCCAACTCTCTGAAAGATCCCTTGGGGAGGACTGGCTGAAGCCGGAAGAGGATGAGGCATGGGCCCACTTGCAGTCAGCGAAGTAGTCCTCGTTCCTTTTCCCTTTTCCGATCTGTCGGCCTCCAAGCTGCGCCCGGCACTGCTTCTTGCCTATGCCGGGCGAGAGGATTGGTTATGTCTGCAGATCACCAGTCGTCCTTATGCCGACCCATTTGCAATCGAAATCACACCGGATGATTTTGTGCATGGCTCATTGCAGCGGGTGAGCTACATACGCCCTGGAAAGGTATTCACGGCGCACCAAAGCCTGTTTCAGGGTAGTGTTGGACGGATCAATCCCGACAGGCTGGAACAGGTAAGAAGCCGTGTCGTTGAGCTGATCCAAAAAGGGAAATTGCCCGACTGAGTTGTTCGTCGCGGGAAGATGTTGACAGAGGCAGTGTGATGACGACGAAAACCATCGTGATTGGCATCATGCCGCAGGAAAAGATTCGGGAGCGAATGCGTTCGATCGCACGCGGCGAGTACAAGCCCAAGCCGGGAGAGCCTCAAGTGTGGTTTGCCTCCATGAGATCGGTTGCCGAGGTGCTGAGCGACGAGAACCGCGCATTGTTGAAGGTGATCCAGGAGACGAAGCCGGTTTCCATCTCGGAACTGGCTCGTGCAACGGGTCGTGCGCCAGGGAACCTGTCGCGCACGCTGAAGACGATGGCGCGATATGGCATCGTCGAATTGCGGAAGGAAAAGCGCACGGTGCGGCCGGTCGCTAAGGCGACGGAGTTCAGGATCATCGCGGCATAAAGGAAGGGAAATTGAGTGAAGTTTCCTGCTGATGCATAGGAGATCGAAACGCTTGGTAGTAGTGCGAAATCCAAGTCCATTCCGGGCTGCAACACTTTCGCCGGTTTTGTGCTAGGATTGCGCTAGCATCGCGAGCAAAGCGCGTTCGGGTCTCGGGGGTTCTCCCCGGGCCCTCGTCATTTTGATGCTCGCCATCCCTGGCTCGCACCCCTGAGGAAGGCGAGGACGGCCAGGCGCTGGCGGTCTTGCTCGTCCAGGGGCCTGTGCGCGGCCCGTTCCAGGGCCGACGAATGCCGGGCAGGCTGGTGAGGGCGTGGAAGGCCAGGGCCACGTCCAGGCAGTGGCAGGGCAGGGGCAGGCAATCGCTGTCTCCCTTGAATTTGCCCCAGAAAATACATTTATCATCCATG
>JALVEM010000375.1 GCA_027030825.1 Thiohalobacter sp. | reverse complement strand
CACGATCAGGGTGTCGCGGTCGAACATGGCCCCCTGGAAACGGGCGTAGGGGCACATGTAGGTGCAGACCTGCTCGCGCGCCAGCCCGGCCATGACGTAGGTGGTTGCGGTGAGGAAGAAGGTGGTAGCGTAGGCCGGAAACGGTGCCTGTCCGGTGAAGAAGTCCGCGAACAGCTCCGGCGCATAGCCCCAATAGAGGGTGAACGTGAGCCCGGTCCAGAAGGCGACGACCAGCCAGAGCAGATGCGTGAGCGCCTTCTTGCGCAGCTTCTCCGCATTCCAGGGCATCCTGTCGAGCTTCACCCGGGCGGGGCGCTCGCCCTGCACCAGCCGCTCGATCTTCTGGAACACGTCGGTCCAGAGCGTCTGGAAACAGAAATAGCCGCAGAACACCCGGCCGGCGATGCCGGTGACGAAAAACAGCAGAAAGGCGAAGATGGCCAGCACGCCGGCCAGCCAGAAGATGTCCTGGGCATGCACGACGAGATCGAAGATATAGAAGCGCCGCCCGACGAGATCGAAGGAAACGGCCTGATGCGGTCCGGCGGCACGCTCCCAGGGCAGCCAGGGCAGCAGGAAATAGACGCCATAGGCGAGCACCAGCACCGCGTTCTTCAGGGTGCGAAAACGCCCCTTGACCGAGCGCGGATGAATCTTCACCCGCGGGGCGTAGAGCTTGACTGGCTGTTCGGTCATGTCGATTCGGATGCCGGAGGCCCGGAGCTGGAAGCTGGAAGCGGAAGAATGGTGGGCTGCGCCGGCCTGAATTCACACCCCATGGTCATTCCGGAAAGCGCGCAGCGCCTATCGGGAATCCAGGAAAACTTCAGTCCATGCATCATGGATCAGCGCGGTTTCTGGATTCCGGGTCTCGCCTGCGGCTCGCCCGGAATGACGAAACAGAAGAAGCGGCTCGCCCGGAATGACGAAACAGAAGAAGCGGCTCGCCCGGAATGAGCCACTCAGCGACATTTCGGATGTCGTCAGCACTGTCCGGAGTCTCCTGCCGCCATGTCATTCCGGACGGTGCGCAGCAGCGATCCGGAATCCAGAAAAAAAATTGAGCCACGGTGGCATGAATGAGCGTGCTCTCTGGATTCCGGCTCGCGTTCCCCCGGCTCAAGGCCGGGGTCACTTGGCCGGAATGACGGAAACTCCTCACTCCTCACTCAATTTCCGTGGTTTCCGTGCTTTCCGTGGCCATTCCTCCCACCGTCATCCCGGAAGCCCGCGCAGCGGGCTATCCGGGATCTCGACAGCGCAGCCACCATGCCGAGGAAGCGGCTGCCTCCTTCTCGAGGTCCCGGATCTTCGCATCGCTTGGCGATGCTTCGTCCGGGACGACGCGAACAATAAAAACCTCTCTGCGTTCTCTGCGCCTCTGCGCTCTCTGCGTCATGTGACGGGGTTCCCTGAATGAACCCTTCCGTGTTTTCCGTGGCTGTTACGGAAGCCGGAGGCTCGAAGATGCCCTCTGTTACTTGCCGCCGCCCAGTTCGTGGACGTAGACGGTGAGCACCTTGATCTCTTCCGGCTTCAGGCGATCCTTCCAGGCAGGCATCCGGCGTTCGACGCCATGGCGGATCACCTGGCCGACCGCAGTCACCTTGTCCTGGAGGCTGCGTGCGGCCGGGACATTGGCGATGGTCCAGATCTTGTCGGTCAGATTTGCGGCCCCCTGCGACTTGAGTCCGGTACCTGCCCTGGTGTGGCAGTAGTAGCAGCCACCGGTCTCGCCCCGGAAGATCTTCTCGCCACGTGCGGCCTTCTCGGCATCGACCTCGTGGCCCGACAGGCTCAGAACGAAATGCGCCGTGTCTTCGATCTGGGCATCGGTGAGGGTCTCGCGGAATGCGGGCATGAAGCCGAGGCGACCTTCCCGGATGGTGGTTTCGATGTCCTGCGGCGTGCCGCCCCACAGCCAGTCGTCGTCGGCCAGGTTGGGGAACAGGCCGATGACGCCCTGACCGCCACGGCCGTGACAGGGCGCACAGTTGTCGCCGAACAGCCCCTTGCCTACGGCACGGGTGAAGGCCATCATCTCGGGATCGCCGAGAATGGTCTCATAGTCGGAAGCGCCCACCTTTTCCAGGTATTCACGCATGCGGCGGGCTTCGTCGCTGGTCTGCATCTCGCGAATGAG
>JALVEM010000374.1 GCA_027030825.1 Thiohalobacter sp. | reverse complement strand
GGCGAGCCGGCGTACCTGTTCCGGCTCGAGTTCGACGGACTGGCGCACGGCATCGATGACCATGAAGTCGTTGCCGAGGCCGTGCATCTTGGTGAAGCGGAGGGGCATGAGCCGAGAATACAGAATCGAGAATGGAGAATACAGAATTCTGCCTCTCACCCCGGCAGCCGCGTCTCGCCGGCAAACAGGCTTTCGACGGTCTCGCGCGGGCGCACGACGTGGAAGGTGTCGCCATCGACCAGGATCTCCGGCGGACGCGGTCGCGAGTTGTAGTTCGAAGCCATGGTGAAACCATAGGCGCCGGCCGAACGCACGGCCAGCAGGTCGCCTGCCTCGAGCACCAGCGCCCGCTGCTTGCCCAGGAAGTCGCCGGTCTCGCAGACCGGTCCCACGATGTCCCACTCGAGCGGCTCGCCCGCGCGCGGCACGACGGGCACGATCTCCTGCCAGGCCTGATAGAGCGCCGGGCGCAGCAGATCGTTCATGCCGGCATCGACGATGGCGAAGCGGCGGGCAGGCGTGGGCTTGAGGTACTCCACCCGGGTGACCAGGATGCCTGCATTGCCGGCAATGGCGCGGCCCGGCTCGATCAGCAGCTCGAGCTCGCGCCCGGCGAGCCGTTCGCGCAGGGCGGCGGCGTATTCCGCCGGCTCGGGCGGCGTCTCGTCGGCATAGCGTATGCCCAGACCCCCGCCGAGATCGAGATGCCGCAGCCGGATCCCCTCCCCTGACAGGCGGTCCACCAGCGCCAGCACCCGGTCCAGCGCGTCCACGAAGGGCGCGAGCTCGGTGAGCTGCGACCCGATGTGGCAGTCGATGCCGACCACCTCCAGCCAGGGGTGGGCCGCTGCCAGCCGGTAGGCGGCCAGCGCCTCCTCGGTCGGTATGCCGAACTTGTTCTCCCTGAGCCCGGTGGAAATATAGGGATGGGTGCGGGCGTCGACATCCGGATTCACGCGCAGCGACACCGGCGCACGTCGCCCCGTCCGCCGCGCCACCTCGCCGAGCCGTTCCAGTTCGGGCACGGATTCGACATTGAAACAGCCGATGCCGACCTCCAGTGCCCGGGCCATCTCGTCGGCCCGCTTGCCGACGCCCGAGAACACGACGCCGGCCGGATCGCCCCCGGCGGCGAGCACCCGCTCCAGCTCGCCCACCGAGACGATGTCGAATCCCGAACCCAGCCGGGCGAGCAGGTCGAGCACGGCCAGATTGGAATTGGCCTTCACCGCATAGCAGATGCGGTGCGCAAGGCCGTCGAGTGCCGCATCGAAGGCCCGCCAGTGGCGCTCGAGCGTGGCCCGCGAGTAGATGTAGCAGGGCGTCCCGACCTCGGCGACGATGCGCTCGACCGGCACGTCCTCGGCATGGAGCCGCCCCTCCCGATAGTCGAAATGGTCCATGGGCTCAGCCCTGTCCCTCCTGACCGGGTTTCTCGTCCGGCAGGTAGAGCGGGCCCTTCTGGCCGCAGCCGGACAGGCCGGCGATCAGGAGCGCGCACAGGCACAGAAGGCAGGCGATGCGTCGCATGCGGTATAGTCTCCCGTCGATCCAAGGCCACGGACCTTACCCCAAACCATGGAGAGGAACAAACCGGAGCCGCCGCTGGTCCTGGAACCCGACGGGCCCGTGCGCGGCGCCATGATCCTGCTGCACGGGCTGGGTGCGGACGGTCACGACCTGGCGCCGCTGGTTCCGCCCCTGGGGCTGCTCGAGGCCGGCGTGCGGGTGCTCCTCCCGCACGCCCCGATTCGGCCGGTCACGATCAACGGCGGCCATCCGATGCGTGCCTGGTACGACATCCGCCTGCCCGATCTGTATCGGGACGCGGACTGCGAAGGGATCCGGGAGAGCACGCAGCAGGTGCGTGATCTGATTCGACAGCAGGTCGATGCGGGCATTCCGGTGCAGCGGCAGCTGCTGGGCGGCTTCTCGCAGGGTGGTGTGATTGCGCTGCAGGCAGGGCTAGGTGGTCTGCCCGTGGCCGGCATCGTGGCGCTCTCGACCTACCTGCCCTGCCGGGACGACCTGCCCGGGTGCGGACCCGATTGTCCGTCCGTCTTCCAGGCCCATGGCACCGAAGACGGCTTCGTGCCGCCGGGCGCCGGAGAGGAGCTGGCCGGCTGGCTGGCCCGCCAGGGCATCGCGGTCGAATTCCATCGCTATGCGATGGGCCATGCCGTCGTCCCCGCCGAGATCGAGGATCTGCGCACCTGGCTGCAGCGCCGGTATCTGGCCCGCCTGGAGACAGCCTTTTGACGCGCATCAACCCTCCGGTGTCCAAATGCGTCTATAGTTGAAAGTCATGAAACACCTGCTGAATTCCCTGCTGCTGTTCCTCGGGCTCTCCTGGCCGATCATGGGGGCACATGCAGCAAAGACACCCGACGGCGCCCGGCTGTATGCGCAGCATTGCGCGGCCTGCCACGGGGCGGACGGCCGGGGCGGCGTGGGCGTGCCGCTGGCATTGCCCGACTTCCAGGCCGTGGCCAGCGACGACTATTTCCGCACCACGATCCGGATGGGCCGACCCGGCCGGGTCATGCCGGCCTTTCCCCAGCTTTCGGATGCCGAGATCGACGCCATCATCCGCCACATCCGAAGCTGGAACCCCGACGTCCGTCCGCCACGCTATGACAGGACCCGGATCGAAGGAAATCCCGAACATGGCCGGGAGCTGTACGCGAAACACTGCGCCCGCTGCCATGGCGAACACGCCCAGGGCGGCCATGGCACCGGTGTGACCTTCTCGCGGCCGCGTGAGCTCCCCATCATCGCCCCGGCGCTGAACAACCGGGGCTTCCTGGCGGCCGCCCCCGACGCCATGATCCGGGAGACGCTGCGCCGCGGGCGTTCCGGCACGCCCATGGTGTCCTTCCTGAAACAGGGCCTGAGCGAGCAGGACATCGACGACATCGTCGCCTTCATCCGCAGCCTGGAGAAGGAAGCCGCACGCAAGGCCCGGGCCCGCGAGCACGGGGAGACGCCCGCCATTCTGGTCGAGGAGTCGTCCTACGGGCTGGAGGAGACGGTGGAAAACGTCAAGGCCGCCATCATCGGCAAGAACTTCCGCCTGATCCGCGTGCAATACCTCGAGGACGGCTTTTTCCCTCCGGACCAGGTCAACAGACGACAGGTGATCGTCTATTTCTGCAACTTCAATTTCCTGTATGACGCCCTGGCCATCGATCCCAGGGTCGGGCTCTTCCTGCCCTGCCGGGTCACGGTGGTCGAGCGCGAGGACGGCACCGTGCTGGTCATGAGCATCAATCCCACGCGCCTGAGCGCGGTCTTCAACAACGAGCAGCTCGACGAGGCCTGCGACCAGATGCGCCAGACCTACCAGGAAATTCTCGAGGAGGCCACGCTGTGATCGGCAGGCTCGGACGACTGGCAACGCTGCTCTGGCTGCTGACGGCGGCGATTTCCGCAAGCGCCAACGAACTCCTGATCGCCCGCTCTCCCCTGGCCTTCGAGGAAGCCATGCTGGCGCTGCAGGACAGCATCCGCGAGCACGGCTACACTCTCTCTCGCGTCCAGCGGGTGGACATCGGACTGACCACCTTCGGCTACAAGACCGACAAGTATCGGGTGGTCTTCTTCGGCCGTCCCGAGGAGATCCGGCGGCTGAGCCGTGCCTATCCCGACCTCATCCCCTACCTGCCGCTCAAGATCGCCATCTTCGCCGAGAACGACCAGACCCTGCTCGTGACCGCCAATCCGGTACTGCTCGAACGCTTCTACCGGCACCCCGAACTCAGGCCCGTCTTCGAGCGCTGGGCGCGGGACATTCAGGACATGCTGGACGAGGTCAGAGAGGCGGAGTAGCAGGCCGACGAACAACCCTCACGATGCCTTTCCGCGGGCTGCACCGTTTCAGTTTTCGGCGGCCAGCCGGTCCAGCGCCTCGTTGAGACGCTTCTCGATGCGCCGCTTGTATTCCAGGAAGTGGACCGACTGCAGATCGGTCATGCCCTCGTGGGTGATCAGGCTGCGGGCGAGATCGATGTCCGTGATGTAGATGGGATAGGTCTGCCCTCCCTCGCGACGCGCCACCACATGACGTGCCACGGCCTCGAACAGGTGCTCGCCATGTTCCACCGTGGTGAACTCCTGTTCGTCGCAATAGAGCGTGAAGACCGTGCGGCCACCATCGAGCACCTCGCCGATGACCTGAACCCCGAATCCCTCCCGCTTTCTCCCGAAGGGGTTGATGCGCTGGCGTTCCAGGGTCGGCCCCTCATGTCCCTGCACGATCCGGTGATACTCGATGTCACGAATCATGCAGGCAGGGCTGCATTCATGATAGTGATTGATGCGGTACTGCACCTTCTCGAGAAAACGGCTGAACTGGTTGAGCAGGGTCAGCGCATCCCGACAGGTCATCCGGTCGTGGAACAGGGAGCCCTTCTCGTCGAGGATGTAGACCTCGGCCGAATCGCCGCGCAGCCGGTAGAAGAACTGCAGGACATTGGGGCGGTTCGCCTCGAATATCACGGGCAGGGGCGTGTCCTTCAGCGTCTCGCGATCGACCTTCAGGGGACTGAATTCCGGCTGGGCCTGCTCGAGATGGCGCAGCAGGGCCGTCATGCCCGGGCAGCGCTGCGTCCGGGGAATGCCGTTCTCCGGCTGCAGGACATGATAGTCGTGCCCCACCTGCAGGAGGAAGCGGGCCGTCTCCGGCGACGTGGTTCCGCCGTAATACCAGTCGATGATCTGGGCGAAGACCTCCTCGACCCGGCGGGCGATGGTGGCGCCGCGGGTCGAGGAAAAACTGAAGGCCAGCATGGGCGAGGGGCGATCCCCGCCGGCCACCGGCGACCAGGCCAGATAGTCGCAGAGGCAATCGAGCAGGGCCGTCTGACCGCTGTAGCGGAAGGTCAACACCTCCTTCCAGCTCGTCTGCACCAGTGCTTCGAAGGTCAGCGCCAGATTCTCCCAGCAGCCGCCGTAACTCAGCGCATCCGTCCGGCTGCTCACCAGCTGCTTGCCCTCGCGGGTGAGCTTGGCCATCGGATCCAGACCCAGGTTCACGAACAGCGCATTGCGCTCGATGCGGGCGGGTCGCGCCAGATCGTCGAGCCGCGGCTCGTCCAGCCGGCCGTCGGGAAAGACGTCCTGCAGCACGTCGATGACCGAGCGCATCTCCCAGCTGCTGACGCTGCAGTCCTCGGGATACACGTGCACCATGGTCCACACCGGGTGCACGATCCGGTTGAAGTGGCACCAGGCGAGCATCTCCACCAGGCTGTGGGTCCGCTTCAGGGGGCGGCTCATGCCGACCTCCTCGGGACGCACGTGCCCCCGGTACAGCACCCAGCCGCCATGGCCGTCGGCCGAGACCTGATGCAGCGAGACGCGCTCCTCGGTCATCTCCTTCGAGATGCCCGGGTTGACGAGATCGACCTTGCCGGCCTTGCGCTCGAACGCCGTGTAGAGCCGCCTGCCGAGCAGGTTCAGTTCCTGCGGATCGATGGCATGCGTGCCTTCGTGGAGACGGGCGAATTCCGACAGCACCGCGTAGCTCTGCCGCAGTGCATCCACGAGCGCCTGCCGCTCCTCCAGCACCCGCTGGACCTTCCAGCGCGGCCGCTCGTCGAGCATGCGGAGATGCCCCGGCGTCCAGCCCCAGGATTCGACCAGCTCGCGCATCAGTTCCCGGCGCCAGCTCAGGGTGCGCCTTCCCTGGCCGATGCTCAGCCGCTCGTTGACCTTGAAATAGAAGCACCGGCGCGCGAGTTCGAGGCGATCCAGTTCGCCGTTGGTCAACAGGTATTCCTCGACCCGACGGAACATCTGGACATAGGGGTCCATGTGATCGAGGTCGACCTCGCGGTCGTGCACGGCCTGCTTCAGGTGCACGCTCAGCATGCGATGCTCGGGATACTCGGCGGCGTAGGATTCCATGAGCAGGATCTTGAGCACCGCCTTGTAGGGAGAGGAAACCGCCTTGTAGAGCTGCCAGACAGCGGCGCCGAAGAATTCCCCGGCCGACATGTGCCCCAGGCCGCCGAAGTTGACGAATTCCTCGGGCTTGACGAAACGACGGGAGACGAGGCGTTCCACATAGGCGTCGTGCTCCTGCTCGTGTTCGGCCGGCACGAGCCACCAGATCGGCATGCGGCCGGCGATCAGCAGCGAAGTCCTGTAGAACTCGTCGAGCAGCAGATGATACTGGGAAGAGCCGCTGCTCTCCTCGCTCAGGCGCGGCAGCTCGCCCTGGCGGAAGGCCTCGTCGTTCATGATGAAGAAATGCACTTCCAGACCCATGCCGGCGGCCCAGGTCTCGATGCCCGCGGTCTTGCGCTCCAGCAGCTCGCGTTCCGCCGGGGAAAGATCCGGCCGCACGCACACCCAGATGTCGAAGTCGCTGCCGGAGGAATAGGCGATGGTGCCGCTCGACCCCATCAGGTAGAGTGCGGTGATGTCCTCGTGCCGACCGAGATTCCTCGCCAGACTGAAGCTGCGCGCGATCCGCCGGGCCGCCTTGATGGCACGATCGTCCGGCTTGTAGCCGGAGATGCCGAACGGCACCTTGCTGGAAAAATAGCCCGGCAGCAACGGGTGATTGATGTGGAAGAGCAGCGGCAGGACTTCCAGAAAGATGCGCTGGCGGTCGCGAATGCCCAGAAAGACGCGCTGAAGGCGGTCCCGGTTGATCAGGTGATAGCGGCGGACGACCTCGCGCAGCCGGACCCCGTCGATGTCGAACGCCGATTCCGGCCGGCCCTGCGGGCTGCCCCCCATGCCGACCCCTCAGGCCGACATGCGGGCTTGCGCCTGCTGCAGATTCTGGCGGGCACGGTGCAGCAGACGATGTTCGTCGTCCACCCGCGTCCATTCCGCCAGTCCGAACAGGCTCCAGACCTCCCTGTCACAGAATTCCGCCGCCAGACGGGCCTGCAGCTTTTCCACCAGCCGCGCGGCATCCTCGCCGCCCGTCTCCGGCAGCAGCAGAAGGAATTCGTCCCCGCGGCCACGTGCGATGACATCGGCCCAGCGCAGCTGATCGCGCAGGATGCGGGCGATGGCAGGCATCGTCCCCCGGCCCACGTCGCGGCCGTACACGCCCAGCATCACCAGAGACAGCGGATTGCCGTAACGCCGCGAGCGGGACACCTGGGACTCGAGCACCAGCATCAATCCGCGTTCGGTGAGCAGCCCCGTCTCCGGATCCTTGAGCGACTGGTCCGAGAGTTCCGCCGTCAGCCGGTCACACTCCGATTCGAGCCGCCGCATTGCGGAAATGTCCTCGCAGACGAGCGCGCGCAGGCCCTCCCCGAGTTCGACCGATCGAACTCGGCAGTGTCGCTTCTCTCCGTGCGACATGAAGGCGATCTCGCGTTCGCCGCCCTCCGCGAGCACGGCGGCGAGCGGATGACCGCGCAGTACCTCTCCCGGCTCGAAGCCGGCCAGGCGATGCAATGCCCGATTGACTTCCAGCACGGTGCCGGCATCGTCAACGATGGCGACGCCTTCGTTCAATCCCTGGATCAGTTCCCTGATCGGTCCTGCGACCGGCGATGGGTGCATGACGTGACTCCCTCGATGAATGGATGATGCGGGTCCCTGCCTTCAGACTAGCGGCCATGCCGGAGAAAACTTGAATTCCGTCACACGGCAGGCCCCGGACGGACGCCGTCAGTCACCTTCACCGTATTCCGAGGCACGGCGCGCATCGCCACGCACGCGCTCGACTGGATAGCGCTGCTCGTTGATGGCGATCTTGTCGTATGCGGCAGCCACCGGGTCGATGCCGAGCCGGTCCGCGATGCGCACGAGATAGATCAGGATGTCGGCGATCTCGAGACGCACGGCTTCCCGTTTGTCTTCCGGCAGCGACCGGCTCTGCTCTTCCGTGAGCCATTGAAAGTGCTCGACCAGTTCGGCGGCCTCGGCGATCAGCGCCATGGCCAGATTCTTGGGGGAGTGGAACTGTTCCCAGTCGCGCACCCTGGCGAACTCCGCGAGGCGCCGCCGCAACTGCTCGAGGGAATCGTCGCTGGTGTTCATTGGTCCTCCGACAGGCGAGGGAGCGAAGAGCGCGCAACATCGCAGCGGGCTTCGCAGCTGTTGGCTAAAGAGGCCCTCACGGGCGCCGCTACTTTCTGCATGCCGGGAAAAAACTCCATTCTGCTGGCAGGCCTCCTGCTGCCGCTCGCGCTTTCGGCCGCCGAGATCCGCGGACGTGTGCTGATCGAGGGCGGCGATCCGGCCGATCCGCCCGAGACGGTCAGCGTGGCATTGATACCGGTCGACCGACAGCCGGGTTCCGTCCGCGGGATCGTACACGAAATCACCTTGCATCGGGGTCGTTTCCAGCCCAACTACCTCGCCATGAGGCCGGGGGAACGGCTGCGGCTGGTCAATCTGGACCCGGTGCACCATCGCATCTTCTCGGTGGGCCCCCGGTCCGTCTCCCTCGCGCTGCCGCCCTCGCAGGGAAAGGAGGCCGCAGAAACCG
>JALVEM010000373.1 GCA_027030825.1 Thiohalobacter sp. | reverse complement strand
GCTCGCTCGTCCCCGATCGCCGCCTGCACCGCCTGTGCGGCAACGACCGCATCCGGCTATAATCCGCAGACCCGACGGCCGTCCGGGCATATCCCGTTTTCGCCGGCATGCCGGCCAACACCTTTCGCGTGACACCATGTTCGAGAACCTCACAGACCGACTGAGCCGCACGCTGCGCAATCTGCGCGGCCAGGGGCGCCTGACCGAACAGAACATCAAGGACACCCTGCGCGAGGTGCGCATGGCCCTGCTCGAGGCCGACGTCGCCCTGCCGGTGGTGAAGTCCTTCATCGAGCGGGTGCGCGAGCGCGCCATCGGCAAGGAGGTGCTCGAGAGCCTGACGCCGGGCCAGGCCCTGGTCAAGATCGTCAACGAGGAACTGGTCGCCCTGATGGGCGAGGTCAACGACGATCTGAATCTCGACACGCAGCCGCCGGCGGTGGTGCTCATGGCCGGCCTGCAGGGTTCCGGCAAGACCACGAGCACCGCCAAGCTGGCGAAGTTCCTGATCGAGCGCAGGGGCAAGAAGGTGCTGGTGGTCAGCACCGACGTCTATCGTCCCGCCGCCATCGAGCAGCTCGAGACGCTGGCGGGGCAGGTGGGCTGCGAATTCTTCCCCTCGCAACCGGACCAGGATCCGGTCGAGATCGCCCGCGCGGCGCTCGATCACGCCCGTCGCCACTTCTTCGACGTGCTCATCGTGGATACCGCCGGCCGGCTCCACGTCGACGCCGGGATGATGGACGAGATCCGTCGTCTCCACGAGGCGGTGCATCCCGTCGAGACCCTGTTCGTCGTCGACAGCATGACCGGCCAGGATGCCGCCAACACGGCGCGCGCCTTTCACGAGGCCCTGCCCCTGACGGGCGTGATCCTCACCAAGACCGACGGTGATGCGCGCGGCGGTGCGGCCCTCTCCATCCGCCAGATCACCGGCAAGCCGATCAAGTTCCTGGGTGCCGGCGAGAAGGTCGATGCGCTGGAACCCTTCCACCCGGACCGCGTGGCCTCGCGCATCCTCGGCATGGGCGACGTGCTCAGCCTGGTCGAGGAGGCCGAACGCAAGGTCGACCGGAAGAAGGTCGAGAAGCTCGCCACCAAGCTGAAGAAGGGCAAGCGCTTCGATCTGGAGGACTTCCGCGATCAGCTCGAACAGATGATGGGCATGGGCGGGTTGACGGGGCTGCTCGACAAGCTGCCGGGAATGAACGAACTGCCCCCGGAGGCTCGCAAGCAGGTCAACGATCGAGAGCTGGTGAAAATGAAGGCGATCATCGATTCCATGACACCGATGGAACGGCGCCATCCCGACATCATCAAGGGCTCGCGCCGTCGCCGCATCGCAGCCGGTTCCGGCACGACGGTTCAGGACGTCAACCGCCTCCTCAAGCAGCATCAGCAGATGCAGAAGATGATGAAGAAGATGTCGAAGGGCGGCATGGCGAAGATGCTGCGCGGCATGCAAGGGCGTTTTCCCGGCAATCTTCCGTTCTGAGTCCGAAGGGCATGCAAAAAAAAAGGCGGGCCACGCATGTGGTACCGCCGATCGGGCTTTTTCTTCTTGTTGGCGCCCCGGGTGTGGTTTGTTGTCGATCCCGATGACGGGATCCTTCTGAAAAAGGGGCCGACTCCTCGTCTTGCGCTTGCCCCGCTATTCGACTCCTCCAGCCTCCATGTTCGTGTTCGGTGCCGCCGTTTCCGTGGCAGGTCGTGTCTTTTTTGCTGAACTCCTCCGACCTGGCGTTCCGGTCTTGCCGAGGCATATGGCAAGCGCCGTGCCACATATTCCAACTTGCTGAAACAGAAGCGAAAACCCGTGGATTTTCTGGAACGCCGGGAGGTGGGGATTTTGTCTCTGTAAGGAAATCCGACGGCCCGGATCGACGGGGTCGCGCGGGTGGCATGTTGCAACATCATGAAAACACGGGACATTTCCGAATCCCGAGGGTTGCGGTCAGGGAGTGTAAGGCATGGCGACAGTGTCGCGGATCCTGGATCGGGCCGGGTGAACGCTCCGGGACCGATGGCGCCCCGGAGCAGGATTCGTGTCGGCTTCCCTTTTCCGGCGAATTCCGTAAAATACGCGGTTCGATCGGGCCGTCCTCCCTCGGGCGGCCTTTTGCGTCATCGCGACCGGGCCGTCAT
>JALVEM010000372.1 GCA_027030825.1 Thiohalobacter sp. | reverse complement strand
CGAGCTTTTTTCTCCTTCGTCATTCCGGGCGAGCGACCCCGGCCTTGAGCCGGGGGAGCGAGACCCGGAATCCAGAAACCATGCCGATCCATGCCGCCGTGGCTGATGTTCTTCCTGGATTCCGGATCGGCGCTGCACACCGACCGGAATGACCATCATGGGGGTTCCCGATCCATGCAACGGTACTGCAGGGCTTCCCCGACATGGCGGGCGCAGACCCGGGCTTCGCCCTCGAGATCGGCGATGGTGCGTGCCACTCGCAGGATGCGGTGATAGGCACGTGCCGAGAGGTGCAGGCGTTCCATGGCCCGGGCGAGCAGGGCGCGCCCGGCCTCGCCCGGTCGGGCATGGGTCTCGAGCAGGCTGCCGGTGAGCGCCTGATTGAGACAGCCCTGACGCGCCTGTTGCCGGGCGCGGGCGGCGGTCACGCGCTCGCGGACGACGGCGCTCGATTCGCCCGGCGGGCCGTCGAGCTGCGCCAGCGGCTGACGGGGCACCTCGATCTGCAGGTCGATGCGGTCGAGCAGCGGGCCCGAGATCCGGGCGCGATAGCGCCGCACCTGTTCCGGGCTGCAGCGGCACGCGCGGGCCGGGTCGCCCAGATGGCCGCAGGGGCAGGGGTTCATGGCGGCCACGAGCTGGAAGCGGGCCGGAAACTCCGCCTGCCGGGCGGCGCGCGAGATGTGGATGGTGCCGGTCTCCAGCGGCTCGCGCAGCACTTCCAGCACCCGGCGTTCGAATTCCGGCAGTTCGTCGAGGAACAGCAGGCCATTGTGGGCGAGCGAGATCTCGCCGGGGCGGGGCTGGCTGCCGCCGCCGACGAGAGCAGCGGCCGAGGCGGTGTGATGGGGTGCGCGCCAGGGCCGGCGGCGCCAGTGCCGATAATCGAAACTCCGCCCGCTGATGGAAGCGACGGTGGCCGTCTCCAGCGCCTCCTGTTCGGATAGCGGGGGCAACAGTCCCGGCAGGCGGCGGGCGAGCATGCTCTTGCCCGTACCGGGCGGGCCCACCAGCAGCAGATTGTGGCCGCCCGCGGCGGCGATCTCCAGCACCCGGCGGGCCTGGTGGTGGCCCCGCACGTCGGCCAGATCCGCCTCCTCCGGCATCGAGGTCTCGGGAGGCGGGGGCGCAGCGGCTGCGGCCTCGGGGAGCGTCGTCTCGCCGAGCAGGTGTTTTGCCACCTCGGTCAGGTGGGCGGCGCAATGGACCTGCGCCCGTTGCGCCAGGGTACCTTCGGCCGCGTTGTCGCAGGGAATGACCAGGGCATGCTCCGCCTCCGCGGCGGCGAGCGCCGCCGGCAGGATCCCCGGCACCGGACGCAGCCGACCGTCGAGCGCCAGTTCGCCGAGCCATTCGCGCTTCTCCAGTCCGGCGACCGGCACCTGACCTGAGGCGGCCAGGATGCCGAGCGCGATCGGCAGGTCGAAACGGCTGCCTTCCTTGGGCAGGTCGGCGGGCGAGAGATTGATGGTGATGCGGCGGGCGGGAAATTCGAAGCCGCTCTGCTGCAGGGCCGCCCGAACGCGGTCCTTGCTTTCGCGGACGGCCGTCTCGGGCAGACCCACGATGGACAGCCCCGGCAGTCCGTTGGCCAGATGGACTTCCACGTCGACCGCCGGCGCATGCACGCCGACCAGTGCGCGACTGCGCGCGATGGCAAGTTGTGGCATGGGCTCCTTCCCTGGAACCTGAGCAGTGTGTCTGTCAGCCGCCGTCCATGTCGATGTCGGTATCCGCACCGGCGTCTTCGACCGGCAGGGCTTCCTCGTTCTTCGATCCGGTATCCCGTGCCTGGTAGCGCTTTTCGAGTGACCGCACCCGCGCTTCCAGCGCTTCCAGCTTTTCCCGCGTTCGCGCCAGCACCTTCGACTGGACCTCGAATTCCTCGCGGCTGACCAGGTCGAGGCGGCCGATGGCGGCCTGGAGCGCGGCGCGCGCGTTGCGTTCCAGATCCTCTCTCAGGTGTCGCAGGCCGGGCGGCAGCGAGTCGCCGATGCGTCGGCTCAGTTCGTCGATGATGCGGGTGTCGATCATGGACGCACTCTAGCAATCACCTCGAAACGGCTCAAGCCCGGTGATGCACGGTCCCGGTGCACAAAGGGATCCGGGGTGCACCGTCATGGTGCCTCGGATGTCCCCGTATCTGGTGCGTAGTTTTCAAGTAATTGAAATTCATGGGGAAACGATTTCGCATCGGTGCTGGCATGTGCAGTGCAAAGCATCGGTCGTGTTTGTTGCGGCGCCTGCATCGGCCAGTCGATGCCGGGGCCACGAATACCCATTCAAATCCATCGGAGTCAGTGGAATGAAACTCGTTATCGCAATCATCAAACCGTTCAAGCTCGATGACGTTCGCGAGGCGCTGTCCGAAATCGGCGTGCAGGGCGTGACCGTCACCGAGGTCAAGGGATTCGGGCGACAGAAGGGGCACACCGAGCTCTACCGTGGCGCGGAATACGTCGTCGATTTCCTGCCCAAGGTGAAGATCGAGGTGGCCATCGACGACGGTCTGCTCGATCAGGCGATCGACGCCATCGCCAAGGCCGCCAACACCGGCAAGATCGGCGACGGCAAGATCTTCGTCCTGCCGCTGGAGCAGGCCGTGCGCATCCGTACCGGGGAGACCGGTCCCGAGGCGCTTTGATCGATTCATCCGACAAGAGAACCAAGAGGAATCAGAAATGGAAGACATTCTCAATCTGCGTTACGCGCTCGACACCTTCTATTTCCTGGTGATGGGCGCGCTGGTCATGTGGATGGCCGCGGGCTTCGCCATGCTCGAGGCGGGTCTGGTGCGTGCCAAGAACACGGCCGAGATCCTGACCAAGAACGTGGCCCTGTTCGCCATCGCCTGCATCATGTACATGCTGATGGGCTACAACATCATGTACCCCGCCGACGGCAGCGGCGTCATCCCTGCCTTCGATTTCAGCTTCATGTTCGGCGGCGACCATGATCCGGCCGAGGTGCTGGCGCAGGATCCGGCATCCTGGTACGACGGCACCTACTATTCCGGCATGGCCGACTTCTTCTTCCAGGTCGTGTTCGTGGCGACCGCCATGTCGATCGTCTCGGGCGCGGTGGCCGAGCGCATGAAGCTGTGGAGCTTCCTGCTGTTCGCCGTGGTGATGACGGGCTTCATCTATCCCATGCAGGGCTACTGGAAGTGGGGCGGCGGTTTCCTCGATGCCGACTTCGGCTTCCAGGACTTCGCCGGATCCGGCGTGGTGCATCTGTGCGGTGCCACGGCTGCACTGGCCGGCGTGCTGCTCCTCGGCCCCCGCAAGGGCAAGTACGGGCCGCACGGCGAGATCCATCCCATCCCGGGCGCCAATCTCCCGCTCGCCACCCTGGGCACCTTCATCCTCTGGCTCGGGTGGTTCGGGTTCAACGGTGGTTCCGAGCTGGTGGTCTCGAACGTGGCCGAGGCCAATGCGGTCGCCGCCGTGTTCGTGAATACCAACATGGCGGCAGCCGGTGGTGCCGTGGCCGCCATGGTCGTGGCTCGCCTCCTGTTCGGCAAGACGGATCTCACCATGCTGCTCAATGGCGCCCTGGCGGGCCTGGTGGCCATCACCGCCGAGCCGCTCAATCCCACCCCGCTGCTGGCCACGATCGTCGGCATGGTGGGCGGCATCCTGGTGGTGTTCTCCATCGTCACTCTGGACAAGCTGAAGATCGACGACCCGGTCGGCGCCATCTCGGTCCATGGCGTGGTGGGCATCTGGGGCCTGATGGCCGTGCTGCTCTCCAACTCGGATGCCACCTTCAAGGGTCAGCTGGTGGGCACGCTCACCATCTTCGGCTGGACCCTCGTGATGTCGCTGATCACCTGGGGCATCATCAAGGCCATCATGGGGCTGCGTGTCTCGGAGGAAGAGGAATTCGAGGGCGTGGACCTGGCCGAGTGCGGTCTCGAGGCCTACCCCGAGTTCACCGGAGCCAAGGGTTCCGGCCTCTGAAAACGATCGTCCCTCTTCTCCGGAGGAGGTTCCATCAAGCAGACGGGCGCCGCAAGGCGCCCGTTTTTTCTGCCGGTCATTCCGGATTCTGAATTTCAGCCATCGCAGCTGGCCATTCGTCCAGCTTCAATCTCCCAGCTTCTTGTGCGCGCCGTCGCAGAAGGGCGGATCGGCGGTGTGCTTGCAGCCGCACAGCCAGACCTTGGTCTTCTCCTTCAGTTCGAAGCGCACGGGTTCGAAATCGGTGCCCTTGTGCGAACCGTCGCAGAAGGGCTGATCCTTGGAGCGCCCGCAGGCGCACCACCAGTATTCGCCGGCTTCCAGCTCCATCACATAGGGCTTTCTCTGGGCAATGACGGGTTCGCTCATCGGCGGCTCCTTGCTTTTCGACAGGCCTTCCATAACCATATCCTGAAGGGAAAAAGGGGTAAAGCGATGAATAAAACAACGATGAAACACTTGTCTTGCAGGGTGCTGCTTTCGGTCGGGATCGGACTTCTGTGCCTGCCGGCCGTCCGGGCGAGCGGGATTCACCGCTGGGTGGATGCCGACGGTGTCGTGCATTTCGGGGATCGTCCGCCGCCGGGAGTTCGGGCGGAGACGCTCGAGCAGCCCTCTCGATCGACCGCATCGGCCACGAAACAGGGCGCACGGCCACTCGACGAGGCAGCGCGGCGCGAGCGGCGCCGGCGTCTGCTGCGCGCCTTCGAGGAAGAGCGTCGGGAGCGCGCCTTGCGCGAGGCCGAGGCCGCCCGGCGGGCCGAGCAGCGACGGCGGGCCTGCCTGCAGGCGCGGGACAATCTGCGCTCGGTGCGGCAGGCGAGCGGTCTCTACCGCCTCAACGAGCGGGGCGAGCGGGTGTTCCTGGATCGAGAGGCACGCGCCAGGGCGGAAGCCCGTGCCGAGGCCGAAGTGGCGCGCTACTGCGCGGACTGAGCGGGCGCCGGCGTCGTCTGCGCGCCATCGGAGTCGACGGCCTCTGCCGCAGGCGCGTGCGACTCCGCGTCTTCTGCCTGTCGGGGTGGCGGCAACGCCGGTTCGTGACGGGCCGCGAGCGCCATGCCCTTGCGCAGGGATTCGATGGCGGCCTCGGATTCGCCCATCTGCTCGAGCAGGGAAGCCAGCATCTGATAGCCCTCCACCGTGGGGTGCATGCCGAGCGAGGCCTCGAGATAGCCGCGTGCCTTGCCCCACAGGCGGCTCTGCATGGCGAGTCTCGCCAGTGCGAGCAGGAGCACGGGATTGTTCTCGTGGCCTTCCAGCCACGCCTCGGCATGTTGCAGTTGCGTTTCGGGATGGTCGGTGCGGATGCGGCCGTAGGCGTCCACCAGGCGCTCGTCCCAGTGCTGGCGGATGGCCTTGCGCAGCACGCCCTCGGCTTCCGTGTGTTCGCCCAGCGCATCCAGCCGGCGGGCGTAGGCCAGCGCCAGGTCGGGATCGTGCTGAAGATGGCGGGGGACCCGCTTCCAGAGGGTGCGCAGTCCCTCGAGGTCGCCCTGTTCGCCGCTGCGTTCGATGAGTCCGAGGTAGGCCTCGGTTTCGAGGCGGTTGGCCTGTTCGACGGGAAGCACGTGTCGCCGCCGGGCCTCGGGCAGGAGCGCCAGCAGCTGTTCCCAGTCGCCGAGTCGCTCGTGGAGCCGCAGCAGCATGCGCAGCACGTACTCGTGCCTGGGTGCGATCTCCCGCAGGTGGTTGAGGGTGGCCAGCGCCTGTTCCATCTGGTGACCGGCGATCTGGAGCTCGGCCTGGGAGAGGCCCACGGCAATGTCGGCATCCGGCACGGCCTCGTGGGCCAGCTTCAGGTAATGGTCACGGCGATCCAGCGCCCCCTGCTGCTGGGCGGCCCGGGCAGCGGCCAGATAGTTGATCAGCGGGTTTTCGCTGTCTCCGGCGTGGCGAATCAGCAGCTTTTCGGCCTGGGCCCACTTGCCTTCGGCGAGCGCGATGAGGCCCCGATTGAGGTATCTCCGGGCCAGGCGGCGCCGACGTTCGCGACGCCATTCGGCCAGCCGGCGGGGCATGCTGTAGGTGTTGACCAGAAACCGGATCAGCAGATAGAGCGTGGCGAAGGCCAGCAGGAGAAGAAAGAGCAGCATGGCCAGGGTGGTTTCCACCTGCCAGCGGCCGTAGCCGATCATCACGTAGCCGGCATCCTCGCGAAACAGCAGCACCAGCGCCGTGACGACGCCCAGGGTGGCCAGGGCAGCGAAGAGGAAGCGCATCATGACCGTGATCCCGTTCCGCCGGGTTCGCCGGCACCGCCCTCGAGCTGCCTGAGGTGGTCGCGCAGCAGGCGCAGCGAACCGGAGATATCGGGCAGCCGGGGCGAGACCTCGACCCGTTGCAGTTCGTCGATGGCCTCGAGCATGGCGCGCACGCCGGCATCTTCGGGATCAAAGTAGCGGGTGAGCCAGTCCCTGGCCTGATCCAGACTGCTCCTGTACAGGGCCGCCTGTTCCCGCAGAAGCGCCAGGCGCGCGGCTTCCAGTTCCAGTGCAAGGTTGGCGCGCAGGAAGAACCGCTCCTTCGGCGGCAGCAGGGGCGCGACCGGGGCATCGGTGCGCTGGATGCTCACCAGTTCGCGGAAGGCCTCCCAGACGCGGGTCAGAAGGGCGCGCCAGCCCGGGATCTCCTCGGGAGCGGTCTGATTCGCCCCGATCTTGCCGGTCGTCTGCGAGGCAGGACCGGGGCTGGCGCCGGCGATCGGCAGCCGGTCCACCTGTTCGGCGAGCGCCGAGAGGCGCGTGCCCAGCCCCGCGAAATCCGGCAGGGAGACGGCGTCGAGGGCGGCGAGTTCCCGCGCGATCTCCTCTCGCACCGGGATCAGACCCGGGTCGTCCGCTTCCGTGATCCTCCGGTCGGCCTCGCGCAGCGCGGCCCTGGCCGTGGCCACGTCATGGAAGAGCCGCAATCGCTGGTTGGCGATCTCGAGCAGATACTGGGCCTCGGCGAGGATCCAGCCTTCCAGGCGCCGCCCCAGTCTGGCGCGCAGGCGGGAGAAGGCGCTGGAGAGGGCCTCCTGCTCGCGCGCGAGCTTCGCCAGCGACTGCTGGAATTCCCGGTCTCTCTGCAGGCTGTCGGCCAGCAACGCCTCGATCCGGTCCTTCATCTGCGCCAGGCGCTGGTCCATGGCCTGGTTGCGGCTGTCGATCTGGGCGATGACTTCCTTCTGCCAGTCTGCCTGGCGTGCCACTTCGTGCCAGATGAAATAGCCGGCCGTGAGCGCGCCGACGCCGCTCAGCAGGGCGACGATGGCAGTCACCAGGGCGGCGGTGGGCAGGCGCGAGGCCTGTGGCTGCGCGGGAGATTCGAGTACGTCCTGCGGCACCGACTCGTCGGGGGAAGCTTGTGTCGCGGACGACGTTGCCGGTGCCTGTGTTTCCTTTTCCGTCTCGGTCATGAAGCTGCCTCGTGTTCCGCCAGCCAGGTGCGCAGGGTGCGCGTCAGGGCCTCGTCCGTCGCATTATCCGCGATCCGGGGCGGTCGGGTAAAACCGAGTCGTTCGGCGAGCGGTCGCATGCGGGGGCCGGGGCCGATCAGCCGGGCGCTGCGAAGGCAGGCATGCAGCCGGTCCGGCACGATGAGGAAGAGGTTCTCGAGGGTCTCGTTGCTGCTGACGAGCAGATAGCGTTCGGGACCTTGGCACCAGCGTTCGAGCAGCGCGAGGTCGGGCGCCGGCGGCGGCTGGCGGCGATAGGCCTGCACCTGAATCACCTCCGCGCCGCGGTCCTGCAGGGTCTCGGCGAGCAGTGCCCGGCCCGGCGGGCCACGCACGATGACGACGCGTTGTCCGGCCACGGATCGTAACTCGGGCAGCGCCAGCAGGGCCTCGCTGGTGAAGCCGCTCTCCGGTACGAGGATATCGGTGATGCCGTGTGTCGCGAGCGCCTTCGCCGTCTGTTTCCCCACGGCGGCACAGCGCGGCCAGGCGGCGGGTTCGGGGACGAGCGCCAGGCCGTGGTGCACGGCGTTGGTACTGATGAAGATGGCGAGATCGGCCTGCTCGAGGGCGTCCCGGAGTTCCCCGGCCGCCTGTTCGGGTTGCTCCGGCGGCAGGATCTCGAGGGCCGGAAACGGATACGGTTCGCCACCTGCCGCTTTCACCAGCGCGATCAGCCTGCCGGCCTGCGCAGCGGGGCGGGTGACGAGCACCGCCGGTCTGTCCTGTTCCGGTTTCATCGCCCGGGATTGTACCAGCCCGGGATCCACTCTTTTCGTCCTTCCGGACGGCGTGCAGTGCCCACCTTCAGTCATCCCGGCCAAGCGACCCCGGCCTTGAGCCGGGGGAGCGCGAGCCGGGATCCAGAAAAACATCCATCTCAGCGGCATGGATCGGCGCGGTTTCTGGATTCCGGGTCTCGCTCGCTGCCGCTTGCTCGCCCGGAATGACCGAGAGGAGAAACCGTCTCAGCGAAAGGGAGAAGAACGCCTCTCTCCTCACCCTTCACTCGATTTCCGTGTGATTTCGTGGCCTTTGTGGGTTTCGTGGCTGACGTCCCCTATCCGTGGAT
>JALVEM010000371.1 GCA_027030825.1 Thiohalobacter sp. | reverse complement strand
TGCCGGGTCCGCTCGTACTCTGTTGCGTTCGACGCGGTTGGAATGGCAAATATTCCGACAAGTTCGGACTTTCCGGAGTCGGCCCGGTTGGCAGGCCTGCATGAAGCATATCAGAAGATTCTTGAATACTGTCCATAGCGCCATCGGGATATGGACAGCATCCCGGGCTGGAGGCCCGTGAGGTCATGTATCGGCGATTCTTCGGTTTTCGGGGCAAGCCCTTTTCCATCGCGCCCGACCCGCGGTTCCTCTATCTGAGCGACCGTCATCGCGAGGCGCTGGCGCATCTGCTCTTCGGCCTGGGGGAGGGAGGCGGATTCGTTCAGCTCACCGGCGAGGTGGGCACCGGCAAGACCACCCTGTGCCGGGCGCTCCTCGAGCAGCTGCCGGAGAACGTCGACGTGGTGCTGGTGTTCAACCCGCGTGTCGATGCCTTCGAACTGGTCAAGGGCATCTGTGACGAGCTCGGCCTGGACTACCCGGAAGGCACCACCAGCCTCAAGGCGCTGGTGGATACGCTCAACGCCCATCTCATCGATGCCCATGCCCGCGGTCGGCGCACGGTGCTGCTGATCGACGAGGCCCAGAACCTCGATCGTGACGTGCTCGAGCAGATTCGTCTGCTCACCAATCTGGAGACCTCCGAGGAGAAGCTGCTCCAGATCCTGCTCATCGGCCAGCCCGAGCTTCGGGAACTGCTGGCCAGGGACGACCTGCGTCAGCTGGCCCAGCGCATCACGGCACGCTATCACCTCGATCCCCTGAGCCTGGAGGAGACGCGCGCCTACATCCAGCACCGGCTGCGTGTCTGTCAGGGGCGCATCGACATCTTCACGCCCCAGGCCATCGAGCTCGTCTACCGCCTCTCGGGAGGCATCCCGAGGCTCATCAACATCCTCTGCGACCGGGCACTGCTGGGTGCCTATGTGGAGGAGACCCGGCAGGTGGGACCGGAGATCGTCCGCCGGGCCGCCGCGGAGGTATTGCCGGAGGCGACGCGCGAGACGCTCGAAGACGAGGTTTCATCGACCCGCAGCAGACGGGCCGGCCTGGCGCTCGGTGCCGCCGGCCTGCTCGTCCTGCTGCTGGCGCTGGTCTTTCTGTCACGGAACGAAATCCCGCTGCTCTCGGCTTCGGCGCCGGATCGCCTCTCCGGGGAACAGGCGCCTGTCCCTGCGCCCGCCGCACCGCCATCGGTCCGGCAGCAGGCGCCTGCCGCCGACGGCCACGACCAAATGGCTGCCGGCGCACCTGTGACGGCAGGCAGCGAGGTGGCGGAGGAGGATGCGACCACGGCCGGGACGAAGGGCGCGGCGGCCGTGGGCACGATACCGGCGACCGTTCCGGACGAAGTTTCCGAGACGGTCGCCGACAGGGCGATTCCGGACACGGCGCCGGCGGACCTCGCCGCGCGGGTGGCCGCCCTCGACTATGGCGACACCCTGGCCGCCTGGCAGCAGATGTTTCGGCGCTGGGATGCGACCTTCGTCCTGGATTCGGACCAGACGCCCTGCGAACAGGCCCGTGCGCAGGGGTTGCGCTGTCTCTCGCAGCGGGGGAACTGGCGTCGCCTGCGGGCGCATGATCGTCCCGCCATGCTCGACCTGATCAGGGACGACGGCAGCCACGCGCGGGCGCTGGTCTCCCGCTGGCCACAGGGGGAGCTGCCCGAGATCGTCCTCGGGGCCCGGCGGTTGCGGATGCCGGCGGAGGCGCTGGATCGCTGGTGGTATGGCGATTTCGTGATCCTCTGGAGGCCACGCACCACCCACACCCTGCTGCGACCCGGGGACCGGGGCCCGGACATCCTCTGGGTGCGGCGACAGCTGAGCCGGCTGTTCGGGGGCGAGGTGCTTCACGCCGAGGATCCCCAGCGCTTCGATCCCGCGCTGGTGGAGGCGGTCAGGCGTTTCCAGGCCGCGCGAGGGCTGAAGCCCGATGGTATCATCGGTGCCCAGACGCTGATCCATCTCAACAATCTCGATCCCGAATATACGGGGCCGCGTCTCGACGAGCCTGAAGCGTGAAGTCCGAAGCATGTCGTACATTCTCGAAGCCCTGAAGAAGTCGGAAGCCGAGCGCCGCCTGGGGGATGTTCCCGATCTGAACACGCCGCCGCTGCCCAAACGCACAGTGGAGAGGGAGGCC
>JALVEM010000370.1 GCA_027030825.1 Thiohalobacter sp. | reverse complement strand
TTTTGCTCGTTCCCGAACGATGGAGCATTGCCACGCACTTCGCCACTGCGGTCATTCCGGACTGCGCGCGGCGCCACCCTTGGTCATTCCGGAAAGCGCGTGGCGCTTATCCGGAATCCAGGAGAAGTTCCAGCCCGTGCGTCACGGATCAGCGTGGTTTCTGGATTCCGTGTCTCGCTTCGCTCGCCCGGAATGACGAAAGGAGAGAAACCGGTCGTCCGGATTGACGAAGAAGAAAAACCCGCTCACCCGGAACGACCCTCTCTTCTGTCATTCTGAACGGCGCGTGGCGCCGATCCGGAATCCACACCTTTGGTCATCCCGGAAGACCGCGCAGCGGGCTATCCGGGATCCAGGAATACTGTCGGCCCAGTGGCATGGATCGGCGTGGTTTCTGCGCTCTCTGCGCCCTTGCGGTCTCTGCGCTTGGAATCAGCGGATCCGAAAGGATCGCTTTCCGTGTTTTCCATGGCTATCCGGACGTGAAAAGGAATCCCCGGAATCGTCCGGCGCCTCATCCCCAGGGTCCGCTGCCCTGCAGGTGTTCGAGCACCACGCGCATGCCGCGTTCGCCGCCTTCGAGCATGACTTCCAGCGGCGTGCGGCCGCCGAGCCGGCGCAAGGATGCAGTGACGTAGGCATCGGCTGCTGCAGCGCTGCGCGGATAGTGCAACTGCAACCGGCGGTAGATGGAGAGGATGAGATGGATGCGCATCAGCACGGCCTCGTCCTCGGGCAGGGTTTCCTGGCCGGCGCGGATGCGCCGCCAGCGGCGGGCCGTCATGTCCTCGAGCCCGAGCAGGCGCGCCTGGTCGGGCTCGCTCACCTCCCAGTCGCGCAGGATCTCGAGCACGAGCCGGCACAGCTCGCGATGCTCGCGTGCCCGATCGATGTCGACGATCTCGGCCATGGCGTTCAGGCGGCAAGCCCCGAATGGCGCAGCAGAGCGTCGATGGTGGGCTCGCGGCCGCGGAATTCGATGAAGAGCTCCATGGGGTCGCGCGAGCCGCCCTGCTCGAGAATGGTCTTCAGGAAACGCAATCCGGTCTCGCGGTCGAAGATGCCGGCTTCCTCGAAGGCCGAGTAGGCATCGGCGGAAAGCACCTCGGCCCACTTGTAGCTGTAGTAGCCGGCCGCGTAACCGCCGGCGAAGATGTGCGAGAAGCTGTGCGGAAAGCGGTTGAAGGAGGGCGGTTTCACCACGGCCACCCGATCGCGCACTTCCTGCAGGATCTCGTAGATGCGTGCGCCCTTGTCCGGATCGTATTCCAGATGCAGACGGAAATCGAAGATGGCGAACTCGAGCTGCCTCACCATCTGCATGGCGGACTGGAAGTTGCGCGCCGCCTTCATCCGCTCGAACAGCGCCTGCGGCAGGGGCTCGCCGGTCCGGTAGTGGCCGGAGATCAGATCCAGCGCCTCGCGTTCCCAGCACCAGTTCTCCATGAACTGGCTGGGCAGCTCGACGGCGTCCCAGGCCACTCCGGAAATGCCGGAGACGCCGGCATAGTCCACCTGCGTGAGCATGTGATGCAGGCCGTGGCCGAACTCGTGGAACAGGGTGATCACCTCGTCGTGGGTGAGCAGCGCCGGATCGTCGCCGATGGGCGGCGTGAAATTGCAGGTCAGATAGGCCACCGGCGTCTGCACGCCGTCACGAGTCAGCCGGCGCGAGATGCACTCGTCCATCCAGGCGCCGCCGCGCTTGTTGGGTCGCGCGTAGAGGTCGAGATAGAACTGGCCGCGCAGGTTGCCCAGCTCGTCGTGGATGTCGAAGAAGCGCACGTCGGGATGCCAGACGTCCACGCCCGGATGCTCGCTGATACGGATGCCGTAGAGGCGGTGCACCACCTCGAACATGCCTTCGAGCACCTTCGGCACCGGGAACCAGGGACGCAGGTCCTCCTGGCTGATGGCGTAGCGATCCTGGCGCAGCTTCTCCGAATAGTAGGGAATGTCCCAGGCCTCGAGCTCGGTCACGCCGAATCGTTCTCGGGCGAAGGCGCGCACCTCCTCGAGTTCCTCTTTTGCCCGTGGCAGGGATCGTGCCGCCAGTTCCTCGAGAAAGCGCAGCACCTGTTCCGGCGACTTCGCCATCTTGGTGGCCAGGGACTTCTCGGCGTAATTGCGAAAGCCCAAGAGCTGCGCCGACTCGTGCCGCAGGGCCAGGATGCGTTCCATGACGGGGCCGTTGTCCCATTTCCCCGCGTTCGGCCCCTCGTCGGAAGCCCGAGTCACATAGGCTTCATACATCTCGAAACGGAGATCGCGGTCGTCGGCGTAGGTGAGCACCGGGTAGTAGGAAGGGAATTCCAGGTTGAAGAACCAGCCTTCTTTGCCCTCGCGTTCGGCCATCTGCCTCGCCAGCGCCACGGCGCTCTCCGGCAGGCCGGCGAGCCGTTGCTCGTCGGTGATCAGGATGTGCCAGGCATTGGTGGCATCGAGCAGGTTCTCCTCGAACTTCGCCGTCAGGGTGGAAAGCTCCTGCTGGATGGCCTTGAAGCGTTCGCGCTTCTCTTTGGGCAGATCCACGCCCGAGAGCCGGAAGTCGCGCAGCTCGTTCTCGATGATCTTTCGCTGCGCCTCGGAAAGGTTCCGAAAGTCCTCGCGCTCGGCGATCTGGCGCACGGCTGCATAGAGGCGCTCGTTCTGGCCCATGTCCGTGCCGTATTCGGAGAGCTTCGGCAGGCAGGCGTTGTAGGCCTCGCGCAGGGGTTCGGAATTGACCACCGAGTTCATGTGCGAGACCGGCGACCAGGCCCGCGACAGCCGGTCCTCGACATCCTCGATGGGCTGGATCAGGTTGTCCCAGGTGAAGGTTTCATGCGCATCCAGCAGCCGCTCGACCGTCGCCCGGCACTCGGCGATGAGCGTGTCGATCGCGGGCTCCACATGCTCCGGCCGGATCTTCGAAAACGGCGGCAGCCCCTCGAGATTCAACAGCGGATTCTCTGACATGCAGGTCTCCTGATTGGCGATGCGCCATTATATAGCCACGGAAAGCACGGAAAACACGGAAGGTCTGTCAGGTAGGAAAGAGATTTCCGTGCTTTCAGTGGTTTCCGTGGCTACCCTCCTCACTCCTCACTCCTCACTCCTCACTTCCAGCTTCCGAATTCTGAATTCTGAATTCCGTATTCTGTCTGTATTCTGTATTCTCCCTCCCGCCTTCGGTATTCTCCCCTCCCCATGAACAACGAGAATCCTCACTACGACCTCATCGCCATCGGGGCGGGCAGCGGCGGGCTGTCGGTCGCCGAGCGGGCCGCGGCCTACGGCAGGCGCTGCGCGGTGATCGAGAAGGGTCGCCTGGGTGGTACCTGCGTGAATCTCGGCTGCGTGCCCAAGAAGGTGATGTGGTTCGCGGCCAATCTGGGGCATGCGATCGAGGACGCCGCCGGCTACGGCTTCGATATCGAGCGCCGCGGTTTCGACTGGGCTCGCCTGAAGGCGGCAAGGGATGCCTATGTGGCCGGCATCAACGGCTGGTATCGCAACTACCTCGCCGATTCCGACATCGATCTCATCGAGGGCACGGCCCGGTTCGTCGATGCCCGGACCCTGGATGTGAACGGCCGCCGCGTGACCGCGGATCACATCTGCATCGCCGTCGGCGGCCGGCCCCAGGTGCCCGAGGTCCCGGGTGCCGAACTTGGCATCACCTCCGACGGGTTCTTCGAGCTCGAGCAGCAACCTCGCCGCGTGGCCATCGTCGGCGCCGGCTACATCGCCGTGGAACTGGCCGGCGTGCTCGATGCGCTCGGCTCCGACGTCACCCTGGTGTTGCGCGGCGAACATCTGCTGCGGCGCTTCGACCCCATGCTGCGCGAGGTGCTGGCCGAAGAGATGCTGGAAGACGGCATCAGCCTGCTGGCCGGCACCCAGGTCACGGCGGTCTCGCGACGCGACGACGACACCCTGTGCCTGTCGCTCGACAACGGTCAGCATCTCGACGGCCTCGACTGCCTGATCTGGGCCACCGGCCGGGTACCGCTGACCGACGGTCTGAATCTCGAGGCGGCCGGGATCGAGACCGATGCCGAAGGCTACATTCCCACCGACGAATTCGAGAACACCCGCGTGCCCGGCATCTACGCCGTGGGCGACGTCAACGGCAAGGCGGCGCTGACGCCGGTGGCGATCGCCGCCGCCCGCCGGCTGGCCGACCGCCTGTTCGGCGGCCAGCCGGAACGTCGGCTCGACTATTCGCAGATTCCGACCGTGGTCTTCAGCCATCCGCCGATCGGGACCGTCGGCCTGACCGAGACCGAAGCCCGGGCGAAACACGGCGATGCCGTGAAGGTCTACACCAGCCGCTTCACACCCATGTACCACGCGCTCACGCCGCGCAAGCGGCAGACTGCCATGAAACTGGTCACGGTGGGCGCGAGGGAGAAGGTGGTCGGGGTGCACATCATCGGGCTGGGCGCGGACGAGATGCTGCAGGGATTCGCTGTGGCGCTGCGCATGGGCGCGACCAAGCGGGATCTGGATGACACCATCGCCCTGCATCCGACCTCAGCCGAGGAACTGGTCACGATGCGGTAGCCATTCCATCGGACCCAGAGCCGGCCATGCCGCGTGAGCGCATCAGACAATAGATTGCCAACGGTTAGTCCACGCTTTGGGCGTGGCGCACGCGGGTTCAACGACTTGCCCGCAAGCGGGTACCCTGCGCTTCTCGGTCTCGGGCGCGCTCGCGGAACTCGCCCTGACGGGCTCAGACACCCGCTCGCTTCTCCGCCCGATCCCTGCGATGCTCGGCTGCGTCGATTCACCCGGATGCGCCACACCCAAAGCATGCATTTCGGCTCGTCTCAAGGAGGAAGAGAATGCGTAATATCCGAGAATTCGAGGGAAAAGCGCCGAAAATCGCCGAATCTGCCTGGATCGACGAGACTGCGGTCGTCATCGGCGACGTCGAGATTGGCCCCGACAGCTCCATCTGGCCCCAGTGCGTGCTGCGCGGAGATATCCACTACATAAGAATTGGAGAAGGCACCAACATTCAGGATGGCTCCATTCTTCATGTCACCCATGATTCCGAATTCGATCCCGGCGGTCACCCGGTCGTGGTGGGCGACCGGGTCACGGTCGGCCACCGGGTCACCCTGCACGGCTGCACCATCGAGGACCATTGTCTGATCGGCATGGGGAGCATCATCCTCGACGGGGCCGTCGTGCGCTCCGGTGCCATGGTGGGCGCCGGGACTCTGGTTCCGCCAGGCAAGGATCTCGAAGGCGGCTGGCTCTGGCTCGGACAGCCCGCCCGCCGGGTGCGGGAACTCACCGAACAGGAACGCCGTTTTCTCGACTACTCGCCAGCACATTATGTACGCCTGCAGCAACGCCACAGCGGTGGCTCCACATGATCACGCCACGAACGCTTGACGCAACGGGCACACGCGCATAAGATCCTGCTTATAAAGCAAGCTGAAAAAATCGAAGTCCGGACACAGGGGTCATGGAAGCCTCCCGTCTCCAGGGAGCCCTCAGGGACGAACAAGAAACCGCAAAGCGTCCGAGGAGAAGAACCATGATCCTGTACATCGGCAGGCTACCCGCAGACATCACGGCCGACAAACTGCGCGCCGCGCTGCCACACCCTCGCACCGAACCCTGGCGCCTGCGCCTGTGCAAGCGCGTCCAGGCCGACGGCAGCCTGATCCGCTACGCCCTATACCACCCGGTTTCGAACGAAGCGGCATTGCGGCTGCTGCGCAAGCGCCGCGTCCGAATCGAAGGAAGGGATTTTACGGTGCGTGAATTCCAGCCCAGGCGCGTGGACAACGAACGGCGTGCGCCCGGCCGATTGCAAGAGTGCCGGCAGGGCCCCGAACGCCGCCGGGGCGACCGGCGTCAGGGGCGACCGCTCACTTCCGTGGCCTGAGAGACGCCAACACCGGTGCGGTATCGGGGAGCACCCCGCGCCAGAGCCTGAAGGCCTCCGCTGCCTGTTCGACCAGCATGCCCAGGCCATCGGCGACTGCCTGCGCGCCGCGTTCCCGCGCCCAGCGGACGAAGGCCGTCGACTCCTCCAGCCGATACATCATGTCGTAGGCCAGGGTATGGGCCCCGACCACGGCATCCGGCAGTGGCGGCGCCTCGTTGCGGAGCCCGGCGGCCGTGGCATTGAGCACCAGATCCCAGGCCGGAAAATCGGCGAGCTCCGGCAAACCGCCCGCGCTGACCGGCACGCCACGGCCGGAAAAACGGGCCGCCAGGCGCACCGCCCGCTCGACGGTGCGGTTGGCGATGTGCAGCGCCGCCGGGTGCTGTTCAAGCAGCGGCCCCACCACACCCTGGGCGGCACCGCCCGCACCGACGAGCAATACCCGCCGCCCCTGAATCGACCACCCGAGATTTCCGGTCAGATCCCGCACCAGCCCCACGCCGTCGGTATTGTCGGCAACGAGCACGCCCTCTTCCCACCAGAGGGTGTTGGCCGCCCCCGCCTCCTCGGCACGCGAACGCCTGCGCTCCGCCAGCGCAAAGGCGGCCTCCTTGTGCGGTACCGTCACGTTGAGCCCCCGGCCGCCCTCGGCACGAAAACGCGCGACCGCTTCGGCGAAGTCTTCAGGCAGCACGTCGATGGCCTCGTAGACGAGCTCCTGCCCGGTCTGGCGGGCAAAGGCGGCATGGATGCGGGGCGAGAGGCTGTGCGCGACGGGGTGCCCCATCACCGCATAGCGGTCGGTCATCGGCCGTCCTCGGCGAGCCACTGCAGGACCTGGGGCGCGAAATAGGTGAGGATGCCGTCGGCGCCGGCGCGCTTGAAGGCCAGCAGACTCTCCATGACCACGGGGCGCTCGTCCAGCCAGCCTTCCAGGCATGCGGCCTTGAGCATGGCGTACTCGCCGCTCACCTGATAGGCGAAGGTCGGCGCCGCGAACCGCTCCTTGACGCGCCGCACCACGTCCAGATAGGGCATGCCCGGCTTGACCATGACCATGTCGGCCCCTTCCTCGAGGTCGAGGGCCACTTCCCACAGGGCCTCGTCGGTATTGGCCGGATCCATCTGGTAGCTGTACTTGTTGCCGCCGCCGAGGTTGGCCGCCGAACCCACGGCATCCCGGAAGGGGCCGTAGAAGCTGGAGGCGTACTTGGCGGAATAGGCCAGGATGCGCACATTGCGGTAGCCGGCGCCCTCGAGCGCGTCGCGGATGCGGCCGATGCGTCCGTCCATCATGTCCGAAGGCGCCACCACGTCGGCACCGGCCTCGGCGTGCGAGAGCGCCTGGCGCACCAGCACGTCCACGGTTTCGTCGTTGAGCACATAACCCGACTCGTCGATGAGCCCGTCCTGGCCGTGGGTGGTGAAGGGATCCAGCGCCACGTCCGTGATCACGCCCAGCTCCGGCAGCGCCTCCTTGATCGCGCGCACCGCGCGCTGGGCCAGTCCTTCCGGATTGTAGGCCTCGCGTGCGTCCTCGCTCTTGCGCTCGGGCGGGGTGACCGGAAACAGCGCCACGGCCGGCAGGCCGAGCGCCGCCAGCCGCCGCGCCTCGGCCACCAGCCGGTCGATGCTCATGCGTTCCACGCCGGGCATCGAAGGCACCGGCTCGACACGGCCCTCGCCTTCGAGCACGAAGACCGGCCAGATCAGATCGTCCGCCGTCAGACGATGCTCGCGCATCAGCCGGCGGCTGAATTCGTCCCTGCGCATGCGCCGCATGCGCACCCGTGGCCAGTGGCCGAGCGTGGTGTCCGGATGGCCCATCATCGTCTCCTTGACCCGTCGCCTGGATTCCCGGCAGTGTACCCGAGGCGGACGACCTTGCAACCGGAGTCGACATGGAAACCATATATCCGGTCGATGCGCTCGGCGAACTCGACTGGCCCTGGCCGCTGACGGGCTGGTATGCGGTACCCCTGGCGCCGGACGAGGCGCGCAGACGCCTCGCAAACCGCGAACCCGACCATGCCGGCACGGACGCCGGTCTGCGCGACCAGATCCTCGGCTTCTGGGCCGAAGGCCCGCAGCGCCTGCATTTCGCGCCCCTGCTGGCCACCGCACAAGGGAAGGAACTCGCCCTGCTGCACCTGGTTCAGGGGCAGCTGCTGATGAGTGTGCGACTCGCCGGCGCCATGCCCCTCCTGGACGAAGGTTTCCGGGCGGCGGCCCCCTTTCTCGACCCTCGCGACTACTTCACCCTCCTGCGGCGGCACGAGCTGCTGCGACGCCTGCCGCTCGAGGACAGGCCGCGCACGCCCGCCGGCCTCGAGGCACTGCTGGTGGAAGCGCGGCTGCGCGGGCCGCGCCGGGCATTTCGACATCGGCCCGGTGACACCACCGGATAGGTTGTCGGAATTCCGGCACCGAATCGTTTGCCGGGCACGACTTCGCGTCGGCTACCCGACGTCCAGAATCGGGGAATAAACCCGCCATCTGACGCATCCTATGGAGAAACAGGCACTTGGATCACGCCACACCTGGTTGGCACGGCATCTGCAATCAACGTGGCCGAGGGACGACGGACAGG
>JALVEM010000369.1 GCA_027030825.1 Thiohalobacter sp. | reverse complement strand
TCTGGAGATGCCGGCCGTCTGCGGCCAGCCCCCCTTGCAGCCGCGCAGGGAGCCCGGGGTACCCGTCGAACTGCTGGGCGGGCTCGATGTGGCCTGGGATGCGCTCGGCGGCAAGGTCGTCGAGGCTCCGGACAAGCAAGATGCGGCCCGTCTTGTCGATGGCATGACGCCCGCCGATGGCGCGCCCCGCTGGCGGTGGACCACCGATGGCAAGGCGATTCCCGAAATCACCGTGCAGCTGGCCGGACAGGACCCGATCCCGGTTCGGGGTTTCCTGTTCCATCCGTTGGGCTGCCGGATGGACGAGATGGCCAGGCGATTCGAAGTGCTGCTTTCCGAAGACGGAAAAGCGTTCAGCCGGGTGCTCGCGGGCAGCCTGATCGACCGGCCTGTGGAACAGGCCTTCGTGCTGGATCGCGCCCGGCCGGCACGGATGGCGAGGCTGAGGTTGCTGGACTCCCATCAGGATGCCTCGCGTCAGGGTGGCTCGGGTACGACCTGCCTTGGGGAATGGAAGGTTGTCGCCGAGCCGGGGTTCACGCTTTCGGACCAGGGCTTCGATGTGGCCAGCGCCGCGCTGGGCGGGCATGTGGTCTGGTCCTCGCCCGCGTTCGATGCAGGCAGCATGCTGAGGGACGAGGCGCGTTCGAGTCCCCTGATGGACCCGGACGAGGAAGGCAACGTGTCCTGGGTGATCGGTTTTCAGCATGATCGGGCAGCCAGAATCGCCTCGCTCGTCTGGCAGCCCCGAAACGAGCGGTCGTACTACTACGCGCCGCTTCGGCGGGTCAGGGTCGGTTTCAGTACCGAGAGTCCGCTGGGTCCATGGCGCGAGGACCGGGAATGGGAGCTGGACGCGCGCTCGGCCAGCCGTCTGGAACTGAAAACGCCGGTCTGGGCGCGCTTCGTGCGCATCGACGCCTTCGGCCTGGATCCGGAGAAGCGTTATCAGACACCGAAGCGCCTCGTCATCCACGAACAGGTCACGGACCGGGAAGGTTATCGGTCGATCCTGGGGGAATGGGGACATTACCGGACGGCTGCGTGGTATGAGCAGTCACTGACGGATCTTCATGCCGGCCGAGATGTGACCGCCAGCCAGGAAAACTCCGATGACCCGGTAAGTCTGGATGCAGACCGGCCCGTTGCGGGCAGGGTTCGATTCGGCGAGGACGAGGACTGGTATCGGATCGTCGTGCCGGATGAAAACTCCCTGCTGGATCTGATACTGCAAAGCGATGCCCTGTTCCGGCTCGGGATCGAGCTGCAGGATGCCGAAGGCAGGACGGTTCCCTGGCTGGATGCCGAACCGATGGCTTCAGGGATGCATTATCGCGCGCGGGTGAAGGCGGGTGTCCACCGGTTGCACATTCGGGAACTGCCGCGGTCGGTGGTGGTGGCCTGGGACCAGAGCGCCAGCGTGGCGAACTTCCATCCCGTCATCTATCGTTCACTGACACGATTCGTGCAAACCGTCAGGCCGCAGGCGGAATATCTCAATTTCCTGCCTTTCCGGGATGCGCCTCATCTGCTGCTGGAACATTGGACGGATCAGACCCTGGCGCTGCTCAGCGCCCTCAACGATTACGATCGCAAGGACACCTCCAGTGCCGCCGAGAGCAATCTGATGGCGGCGGCAGAGGCGCTCGGCAAACGGCAAGGCGACCGGGTGATCATGATCGTCACCGATGCGGAATCGGGAGAGGAAAGGGACAAGACGGAACCACTGTGGAAAACGCTTGCGGAATCAAGGCCGCGGATCTTCAGCATCGAGCTGCACCGGGGCGGCATGAGGGAGGCGCTGGCCGGCCAGCAGGATCGCATGCAGGACTGGGCCATGGCCAATCATGGCGACTACGCCTTCTTCCGGTCGGGGCGTGATCTCGACCATGCCCTGGAACGCGCCATGTGCAAGGTCAGGCGCCCGGCAGGATATCGACTCCTGGCACACCTCGGGCAGCTGGAACCGGGAACGCTCAGGGTAGGCAGGTCATCCCGTGCCGCCGCGGCTGCCATGGAACTCATCATCGATGCCTCGGGCAGCATGTACAGGAAACTGCCGGACGGACGCACGCGCATTGCCGTGGCCAGGGAGGCGGTCTCGAAAGTTCTCGCGCACTCGATTCCTGCGGGAACCCTGGTGGCGCTTCGGGTCTATGGACACCGACAACCCCAGAAGCTGTCGCACCGATCTCGAGGTGCCGCTCTCGCCACTCGAGCCCTCCAAGATGAACGCCATCGTGCAGCGTCTGAAGCCCAGGGACCGATCCCGGACGCCGATTGCAGCCTCCCTGAGCAAGGTGGCGAAGGATCTCGGGCGTGCGAAGGGGCGGAAACTGGTGCTCCTGTTCACGGATGGAGAGGAATCGTGTCAAGGTGACCCAGAGGCGGCCATACGCAAATTGAGGGAAAAGATGCCGGATGTCGAGATCAACATCATAGGTTTCGCCATAGAACGGGAACAGGCCACGACTTCGAGCGTTGGGCGCAACTGGGTGGTGGCCGGTATTTCGACGCCAGGGACGCAGAGGAACTCGACAGGGCGATGGAAGCCGCTGTCAATCCCGCCTTCGAGGTTATGAATGCCGAAGGCGACGTGGTGGCGACCGGGACTGTGGGGAAGGCGCCCGTCACGCAGCCGCCGGGTCGTTACGATGTCCGCATCCGAACCGTGCCGCCCGTCGTGGTCCGAAATGTCACTGTCCGTCCAGGGGCAGAGATCACGATCGTCCCGGATTAGGCTTGGTACGTTCGGCTATCTGATGGACAGGCTGAGACGGCGATCCTGCCGGAATTGCCTGCACATGATGTTGCGCTTCGTCATCTCGATTTCGTAACTTTACGTCCTGAAGTGGCTAGCAACAGGCCGAACAGCCCGCTACCAAACAGCCATACAGTGGCCGGTATAGGCACTGGCGCGGGGATCACGGTACCACTGAGATACAGGGTGTAATATCTCAATCCAAGGTTTCCGAGCGGATTCCCGCCATTATCGCTATCTTGCCATGTATACGACAGCGTGAAGTGGGTGCCATCATAAGTGTATGTGGCGACACTCTGTGTCTGGCCAAAGGCATAATCCTGGTTGCCGACAACCATCACCCACCCACTGAAATCCAGGGTGTCCGGACCAGTCACCTTGACCGGGCTGGTGGTCCTGTGATTGCCAGTGATCGAGAAGAGGCTTCCCGTGGTGGTCCATGATTTGTCGATATCGGGATAGCTGGGTTGAGCAGTACCGATGATCAGACCATTCAGCGCATCCACAGGCGCAGAATCAAAGAGCAAGGGGCTGGCTCCTCCGGCCACGACCGATCCGGCAGTGGCTGTGAAATAAAGTACATCGCCATTCTTGAGCGTGGCTGCCTGGCAACCCAGTGCTGATGTCAGCATGACGGAATGAAGCAGCATGCGGGATGGTTTCATCGTCATTGTCGAGTCCTCCTCCTGATCATGTCTATTCGGAGTTCTGCCGCGCCTCCATTTCCTTGCGGAACATCTCGAAGGCTTTCTCGGCCTCTTCCAGGGCAGCCCTGGCATCTTCTTCGCTGTAGTTCTCTTCCATGTCCTGTGACAGCTGTTCGAGGTTGCTGACGATCTTCCGGCCGGCGACCTCGGCGCTCAGCATCGAGATCACTGCGATGACGCCCAGTGTCCCGAATACGCCCCAGGCCAGGCCGGGTTTTCTTCCATGAACATATATGGTCGCCAGTGCCAGCAGGAGAACCGGCCATGCAACTTGTACCAGAGTGCCCACATAGGGGATGCCGGAGACGAGCGCCGCCACGGGCGCATAGCCATAGGCATAGGCTGCACACCGGTAGGCGGTCTCGAAATCCTCCTCGCTGCCCATCAGTTTCCAGATGACGAACAGGATCGCGGCACCGATGAAGCTGCCGATCACCGCCATGACGGGCAACAGTATCAGACCGGCGAGGGAGGCGACGAAGCCCCCTGCGCCGCCCAGCCCGATCAGGGCCATGACGGCTTGTACGAGGGCCGTGGCCAGCGCGATGATGACGACAAAGGCCAGTGGCTGTGCATATCCTCCCTTCTTCGGCATCCGTCGGAAGAATCCGACGGGATCCATGATGACCTGTCTCGCGTTCCCGAGAATTTCCCCTGGATTGAAGATACCCGTGTTTTCACCCGTTGCCTGCTCCATGGTATCGCTCCTGCCCCCTTGTTCAGGTCGTGTACAGCCAACCGACTGCCCCAGTATGTGCAGACAAGGTATCTTCTTGCATCACCCGATCAGGTGATGTCCGCAGACTGCCGGGTTCAGGGATCGATCAGGCCGAGCCGGATGGCCTCGACGACGGCCTCGGCACGGGAAGAGATCTCCAGCTTGCGGTAGATCTGCTTGCAGTGGGAAGAGACGGTATTGATGGACAGGCCCAGCATTTCCGCAGCCTCGGGGCGGGAATAGCCCTTGGCCACGAGTCTCAGGACATCACGTTCGCGTTCCGTGAGTTCCTGTGATGGATGGGATGCCGGTTCCTGGAAGAAGCCCAGGATGCGCTGCGCAATGCCGGGCGACAGCGGCGGTTGGCCGTCGAGAATCTCCTGCAGGCGGGACAGCTGCATGGGGCGAGGATCGTCCTTGACGAGATAACCCTGGGCGCCGGCACGGAGCGCGGCGAAAACATGGGCATCGTCCTGATGGATGGTGCAGACCACTCGCCACGCCTCCGGTTGCAGGTCGCGCAGGCGCTCCAGGAATTCTATGCCGCTGCCGTCGGGCAACTGGATGTCGATGATCGCCAGCCACAGGGTATGTTCCTCGAGCAGGCGCATGCCCTCGGCAACCGTGGCGGCTTCCAGCGTGGTGGTACCAGGGAAGGTGCTCGGGAGCACGTCCCGCCACCATTCACGGGTATCCTCATGATCCTCGAGTATCAGAACCTGTTGCATCGATGGCCTCCATGGGAAAGTGCAGGCGCACGATGAATCTCTCCCCTTCCTGACGGAATTCCGCCCTGCCGCCCATTTCTTCCGTGCGTTCCCTGATGTTGTGGATGCCCTTGCCGCCGAAGCCGGTTTGTCCGGTGTCATCGGACGATGTGAATGCTCCGTCATTCGTCAGGGTGACGGCAAGCTCCTGTCCCTGTACTCTACCTTCGATGAAGATGTCGTGCGGTGCTGCATGACGCAGGGCGTTGCTGGTTCCCTCGTACAGGATGCGGCTGATGTTGAGCGCGTCTCTTGCCTCGAGCATGATTGCGTCACAGGCATCGTCCCATGACCAGTGCAGCTGCACGCCGACACCTTCGAGGCGCTCCCTGAGTTGTGCACGCCAGCGGCCGAGCAGATCGCCCATGGCGATGCGGGATCCGCCTTCGAGCGTGAAGTAGATCACCTCGCGCAGACTGTCGAGCGCCTCGCGTGCGAGGCGGCGCGCCTCCGCCTCCCGTGAGGAATGGACCAGACTCAGCAGGCGTCCGCCCACGTCATCGTGCAGGTCGCGCATGATCCGGCGACGTTCGTCCTCCATTCCCAGTTGATAGGCCTGGCGCTGGATCCTGGCGCGCCGAGCGAGGTCCAGCAGTGACTGGGCCAGCCTGGCATCCTCCTTGTCGAACAGCCGACTGCCGCGATCGGGAAGATGCAGCTCGAGCGAACGCCCGGTCTCGAATGCGGGGATCCGCAGCCGGGTGCCGTCTTCGCTCAGACGTACCCGATCCTCGGGAGAGGCGACGATTTCCATCGAGGCCGGCAGGAAGGTGCGATGCAACAGATTTTTCCAGAATCGCATGTCGTCATCGTCGGATCCCGGCTTGACGAAGTGCGCCACCAGTTCGGAAAGACAGGTTTCCAAGGGGAGTGAGCGTCGGTGCAGCAGGCGATCCCACAACCATTGCCGCAGGGGGAAGTAGAGCCAGGAAACCAGCAGCAGGCTCACGACGAGGGAGGCCTCGGGGCTCCAGTGCAGCAGGGTGATGACGAGGAAGTCCAGGCTCATGATGGACAGGCCGAGCAGGAACCACAGCCAGCTCCGCACCCACCATCTTTCTATGTTGAACAGCCGATAACGGGCGACGCCGAACGCCAAGCCCGCATACATGATGAGCAGCAGCATGTAGCTTCCGCTTACGTCCATCAGGGGAGCCCCTGAAATAATGGTGGGCAGGACATACACGCCCATCACCAGGGCTACGCTGAGCAGAATGGGGAGGAGAAGAACCTTCAGGGTAGCCCGGTGCAATGGTTCGTCTCGCGAGAGCAGCCAGGCACGAAGGCTTATGATGACCGCGAGGCCGGCCAGCAGCAGAAAGTCGAAGTAATAGGCATGAACGGGCGGTTCCGCCCATTGTGCAATCAGGTTGACGAGATATCCGCCTTCCAGTGCAGCGAGAACGACGACCCACGATCCGGGTACGACCTTGGCCGGATAGATGCAGAGCAACGACAGGCCGGCAACGGCGAACAGGCGATTGCCGCTGAAGTTGGCTGTCGACAGCCACCGGAAGGTTTCGCCATCCAGTGCGAGTTCCCGTCCCAGGTAGAGCGAGGCAGAGACGGCGCCGATGAAAAGCCCCACACCCGACATCAGCAACAGGCGGGTTGCCATCGGCTGGCGCTGCAGACACCAGACTGCCGTCGATATCATCAGGGTCAGGAAGGCGAACGCCTGGCATATCCAGAACCGGCTCGAGAGGGCCTGCCATGGCGGATGCATCACGGGTTGCATGCGGATCTCGCGGCCGTCATCCAGTCTGAACCGGACCACTTCGGATCGCAGGATCCGACTCAGTCCGTCCTGCCTTTCGATGAACTGGTTGTAATCGGAGAAATGCGGATGCTCGTCCGGATCATCGATCAGGTCACTCGGATGAAGCTGCATCCAGGGGCCGTTCGCTCCGGCGATGGCCATCAGTCTGTCGCCGGGAAACAGGATGCCAGCCCCGGGACCGGCAGCATCCACGCGGTCGACCACGAGGCCGTCACCGTCCGATGCAGGTTCGAGAGCAAGACCGAGCCAGGGCTGGTGCAGTGCATGACGCAGGCTGCCACCGAAACCGGCCAGGCCGATCAGCATGGCCAGGAAGAGCGCACGCATCGGCGGCAGGTGAAACAGCGCCGTTTTCATGTGCTGCGACTGTATTTCCATGTCGTTCATGATGTATTTCGCAGCCTTCATGTCATGAAAAAAAATAGCACTTCGTTTGCACCGGTTACACGGTGATCGCGTGAGCGGGACACAGTGCCGACGTTCACCCGATCGGGTGATGCAGGCACACGTTTTCCGGAAGATACTTGGAAGCTGCCGGACGTGTCGTTCGTCATCGTGCATGGTTCTTCAAGCGGGTCCGGAACATGAAAGCCGCAGACCACGGAGATCCCTGCCGGATACAGGGGGGCGATCTCGAGGTTCGGGTTCACCGAAATGTTAAACGGCATCGATCATGTCGGGTCCTGCCTGCATGTCTGGCAATGGTATTGCTGTCATGGCGGGTTGCCGGGACGAGCAACCCGGCAATGGAATGGAATGCTTCCGGACCCGAAGTGGCAACGGCTGCCGTGATGACGTTCCAGTGCCCGAGGGCCTATCTCGGCGTCAGAGAGGATCTGTTGCCCACCCACTGGGAAACCGTGAAGGGCCGTACGCCACTGCGTCTGAAGGCGTCTCAGGTGCAGCGCGACGAATTGCTGTGCATCTACCAGGATACCGGTGGCCGAAGCATCGGGATCGTCAAAAGGCTCGTGCCGGAGGGCTATGACTGCCTGTCCGACGGGGTCGGCAGGTTCCGGTGTCGCATCGGCGACCGTTGACGGCCGGGCAGTGGATCATCGGCCCTTTCGACACGGATTTCCATCCTTGTCCTTTCCAGTCCTGCCCCGGTCGTCAAGGTTCCAGTTTCGCACTCTTTGGCCGATAATCCATAAGCCGTTGTGTTGCAAGGGGACGTCATCCGTGTTTTGGCCGTGTCATGGATGACGGATGGAGTATCCGGGACAAGGAGTGCCAGCATGACATCGAATCCTCGCGAGGCCGACGATATCTCCGCCTTGAAGCGGCGTCTGGCCCATGTCACGAATCTGCCGACACTGCCTTCCGTGGCCCTGCAGATCGTGGAGATGGCGCGGGACCCGGATGTCGGGCTGGCCGAGGTGGCCGATCTCATCACCGTGGATCCGGCATTGGCCGGCAAGGTACTCCGTCTGGCGAATTCCCCTGTCTATTCCCGTCAGCGCCATATCGACAACGTGCGTCAGGCACTGGTGCTGTTCGGTCTCGACGGGGCCCTGACGGTGGCGCTCAGCTTTTCGGTGGCGCGTCTGGTCGAGACCGAACACGGAGGCGACTCGGGCCTCGACTTCACCCTGTTCTGGCGGCGTTCGCTCGCAACGGCCGCGGCTGCGCCTCTCATCGCATCCAATACCACATTCAAGCGCGTGGAAGACCTCTTTCTCGCCGGTCTCATCCAGGACATCGGCATGCTGGCCATGGACCTAGTGTTTCCAGACCTGTATCAACGGATCGAAGGGGCACA
>JALVEM010000368.1 GCA_027030825.1 Thiohalobacter sp. | reverse complement strand
GCCTTCGGCATTCATAACCTCGAAGGTGGGATTGACTGCGGCTTCCATCGCCCTGTCGAGTTCCTCTGCGCCCCTGGCGTCGAAATACCGACCACCGCCCAGTTGCGCCCAGCGCTCGAAGTCGTGGCCTCTTCCCGTTCTATGGCGAAACCCATGATGTTGATCTCGACATCCGGCATCTTTCGAGGGTGATCCGGACGACCACCGTCTCGCCGAACAGGTGCGCCGGCACGCTGTATCGGTTGCCGCATACGTCGATGAAGGCGTCCACCGCAAAGTGCACCTTGCACACCTGGCCGCCGACTACCGTCTCGACCTGCCCCCAGTCGCTCTGCAGCTGCCGCCCCGGCGCTGTCTCGAAACGCACCACATCCCGGGCCTTCCTCAGCGCCCGCTTGGGCCGGATGTAGTCCCGCAGAATGCTGATCCCACCGGCATAACCGCGGGCCTTGATCTCGGCAAAGATCACCGTGGCGTTCCAGACCCCTTCCGCAAGTAGTTGATCCACTTGCGCCTTGTAGGGATCCAGCTTGCTCGCCCGGACACCGGCGCGCCGCCTCGGTGGCGGCCCGCCCCGCTTCAACGCCCGGCGCACCGTCCGCTCCGAACAGCCCACGCGCTCGGCAATCTCTCGCAGATAGCACCCTTTCTCTCGCATCTCTCGTATCATGAGCCAGTCCTCTCGATTGAGCATGGGGCCCTCCTTGCGTCTCCACACAACACAAGGATGCCCCGGCTTGATCGGGAGGACATCTCAAACCGGTGTTTTGCGGTCATTTAGCATCGGTGGTGACAGCGTAATGTGCTCCGGTTGAACGACTCACATTCCAGCATGGCATCGAGCCTCTCCGCCATGGCATTGTCGAAATTGAATATAGCTCGCAGGTCACCGATCCCGGCCCGTATCGGGCACCGTGGCCAGCATTCAAAATTGGTCAAGATTTGATCAATCTCGGCACCCGTGGAAAATCCATCGGGCACAATCCGGGCACATTTCGGGCACACGCGAGAAATCGCCCTTTTTCGGGCACTACGGCCGACACGCCGAGTGTTGGCCATTTTCGGGCACACGCATGAATGTCGGCCATGCGCGCCAACAAAATGCACCAAAACGGCGCATTTTCCGGAGAAAAAACCAATGGAAATTCAATAGAATGGCGCGCCCGAGAGGATTACTCGCCGCTTGCGCGGCTCGCCCCTGCGGGGCCGTCGCCACAGGCGACGTTCTGCGCCACCTTCCAGTGGCTTGTCGAACCTCTTTCAGAGGTTCTCATCTCTCGGGCGATTGATAATTCGACCATTCTCCAATGGTCGAATTGGGATTTGATGGCGCGCCCGAGAGGATTCGAACCTCTGACCTTTGGCTCCGGAGGCCAACGCTCTATCCAGCTGAGCTACGGGCGCGTGTGGCGGGAGTGGCTATTCTGACGCCCGCGCCTGCCGAGCGCAAGCGGATGCGGGTCAGGCAGGCTGCCGGAAAGGTGCGAGCAGCGCGCATCACTGCAGACGGCTTTCGCAGCGGTTCTTCAACCGCCTGTCACGGCAGCCAGTCCGGCACCTCTTTTGCGAGCGCCTGTTTCTTCGCCGTGGCCGCGCCGCCCAGGGCGAAGCCGAGCAGGCGGTCGTCAGCGTCCCGGCAGTGGGCCTCGATGTCCCGCCCGCTGCTTTCGGCGATCCGCCACTCGCATGTCCAGCCGGCCCGCGGCGGACAGACGACCAGGGGGTAGTCGGGCGTCTTGACCACGACGGGCATGGCCGGATAGTGCACCGGGGTGGGTTCGCCGGCCAGGGTGGCGGCCAGCGCCCGGGCCGCATTCATCAGCGGCATGACGAAGGGCAGCACCAGGCCCTCGACCTCGGCGCAATCGCCCAGCGCCCGGATGTGCGGATCGGAGGTCCGCAGCTGCCGGTCGACACGGATGCCGCGCCCCACTTCCAGCCCCGCCTCTTCAGCCAGCCGGGTGCGGGGCCTGAGGCCCACGGCGGAGAGCACGAGGTCGGCCGACCATTCGGCCCCCTTGCCGGTCTGGACTCGCAATCGGTCACCGTCGCGGTCGATGCGCGCCACCGAGTCTTCCAGGTGCCATTGCACGCCCCTTTCGGCCAGCGCCTCGGCCAGAGCCTCGCCCAGCGGGCGCGGAACGAGCCGGCCCAGCG
>JALVEM010000367.1 GCA_027030825.1 Thiohalobacter sp. | reverse complement strand
CGGGCGGCCGCCATTCTTGCCCTTCGCGCCGATCGAGGTAGCGCGGTTGTCGGTGCCGCTGCCCATGACGTTGTGGCAGTCGTTGCAGGACTGGGTGCCATTGATCGACAGGCGCGGGTCGAAATAGAGCTGCTTGCCCAGCTCGATCTTGGCTGCCGACATGGGGTTGTCTGCCGGGACCGGCGGGTTGGCCGGCAGGGGTTCGAGCGCCGCCGCCTGGCCGCTCAGTGCGGCGAGCGCGATGCCGATGAGGAACTTGACCTTGGGTGCCATGATGCATGCCTCCTTGAGTTTCTGTTACCACGGAAAGGTTATTTAGAACAAGTCTAAATAAGAATTGAACCAAAAGCAAATATTGTTGCGGGTTCAGGCCTCTGGATCCGGCTCTGTCGATGGGAGATGGGCGGGTTCGCCGGGGATGGCCCGGTTTTCTCCGAGCCACTCGCCGAGGTCGATCAGCCGGCATCGTTCCGAGCAGAAGGGGCGCCAGGGATTGGAAGGATCCCAGCGCGCCCGCTTTCCGCAGGTGGGACAGGTCACGATGCGTGGCAGAGACGTTTTCTGCATGGCTAGATGATGCAGCAGGCGAGCTCGAAATCCACGTCCTCGGTCGTCTGGACGGCTCGTTCGTTGGCGTTGGGCAGGGTGAGGAAGCGGACGCTGAAGCGGTGGCGTCCGCCACTGATCTCCGCAAACCAGGGACAGCCTGCCGGCAGGGCGATGCGCACCATCTGGCAGGGGACCTGGCTGTCCAGGGTCTTCTGGAAGAAGCCGCCCTCGGCGCGCTGGGGGCGGAACAGGGTGCTCTGCCGGGTGAGCCGCAGGATCAGGCGGATGGCGCGTCCCAGCACGTCGAAGTGTTCCAGCCAGCCGGCCAGATCCCGCATGCGGTCCTCGGCGGGCAGCTGCAGCCAGTAATGATAGGCGGGGAGGTCGAAATCGCAGGTGCCGCCCGGGATGGCGCTGCGCTGCTGGATGCTGGCGAGGAACTCGTTCTCCTTGAGCGAGGCGGTGACCGGCCCGTTGATCGCGTGGAGCTCGTCGATGAGGGTGTCGATCTCGTCGAGCAGCCCCGCGAGCTGGGTGGTGTCGACGTCCGGATTGTCGCCCAGCCGGGCGAGATTGGCGGTGTGGCGTTCCAGCTCCTTCATGACTTCCGTCTTGAGGTCGCTGCGCCCGAAGATGCTGAGCATCTCGAGCAGCGTGGCGAGTGCCGCCCGGCTGTCCCAGCTGGCGGTTCCTCCGAGGTGATGCCGCATTTGCTGGAACAGGAATTCCAGACGCAGAAAGGCGCGGATGCGCTCGTTCAGGGGCTGCTCGTAGATGATGCGATGTTCCACGGAGCGCGGCGATCCAGACACGTCGTCGAGGAGAGAGGGATCCATTCTCCCCGACCGTCGGGCCATTGGCAAACCCTCAGTTCGCATCGGCCCCGTCCCTGTCCCGGGCGAGGGCGAGATAGCGGCGGTGGAGGCGTTCGACTTCCGAGGCGAGTGCTTGCGTGTCACGGGCATTGTCCAGTACGTCGTCGGCCGCCCGGAGGCGGGCTGTTCGATCGATCTGTGCATTCATGATACGCCGGGCATCGGTTTCGGCAACGTGATCCCGTTCGCAGACACGGCGAATCCGTATTTCCTCGGGGGCGTCCACCACCAGGATCCGGTCCACCAGATCCTGCCACCCGGCCTCCAGGAGCAGCGGAACGACCAGGATGACGTAGGGAGCGTCCTGCCGCGCCGCTTCCTCGAGCATGCGTGCGCGGATGGCCGGGTGGAGCACGGCTTCCAGCCGGCGCCGCAGGGCGGGGTCCCTGAATACCCGATCCCGCAGACACCGGCGGTCCAGGTTGCCGTCGGTATCGAAGCAGGCGCCGCCCACGGCATCGCGGATGGCCGGCAGAAGCAGTGAGCCGGGCCGGGTCAGCTCGTGAGCGATCCGGTCGGCGTCGATGACCGGCACGCCGAAGCGGGCGAAGGCTTCGGCGACCGTGCTCTTGCCGCTGCCGATGCCACCGGTGAGGCCGATGCGTAGCATGTGGGGGAGAATACAGAATTCGGAATGCAGAATACAGAATTCGGAATGCAGAATACAGAATACAGAATACAGAATACAGAATTCAGAATTCAGAATTCAGAAGCTGGAAGCTGGAAGCTGGAAGCTGGAAGGATAGC
>JALVEM010000366.1 GCA_027030825.1 Thiohalobacter sp. | reverse complement strand
ACAAGCCGGGCATGAGCCGGGCGGATCTGCGCGAGGCCAATCTTGCCGTGGTGCTGCCCATCGTCGACAGCATCCGCGAGCACGCCCCGGACGCCATGATCCTCATGGTCACCAATCCGGTCGACATCCTCACCTACGCCGCCTGGCGGCGCACCGGCTGGCCGCGCCAGCGCGTGTTCGGCCTCTCCGGCGTACTCGACAGCACCCGCATGGCCTCCTTCATCGCCAAGGAGACCGGCTTCTCGGTCAAGGACATCCGGGCGCTGGTGATCGGCGGCCACGGCGACGCCATGGTGCCGCTGGCCCGCTTCTCCACCATCAACGGCATCCCCGTCTCGCAGTTTCTCGACGAGGAAACCATCGAGCGCATCAACGAGAAGACCCGCCAGGGCGGTGCCGAGATCCTGGCCCTCAAGCAGACCTCCAGCGCCTATGACGCTCCGGCCGCCTCGATCGCTGCCATGGTCGATGCCATCGCCCGCAACCGGCGACGCATCCTGCCTTGCGTGGCCGTGCTCGATGGCGAATACGGCCAGAAGGACATCGCCATGGGCGTACCCGTGGTACTGGGGCCGGGCGGCATGGAACAGGTGATCGAACTGCCGCTGACCGAAGCGGAGCAGCAGGCACTGGAACACTCCGCCGAGGAACTGCGCAAACTTATCGAAGAAGGAGCACTGGCATGAACGACAAGGCCCGCCTCACGACCCCCCACGGCGAAACCGAACTGCCCATCCACGAGGGCACGATGGGCCCTGCCGCCATCGGCATCGACCGGCTGTATCGCGAACTGCACTATCTCACCTATGACCCCGGCTTTGTTTCCACCGCCGCCTGCAAGAGCGCCATCACCTTCATCGACGGCGAGCAGGGCGTGCTGCTCTATCGCGGCTATCCCATCGAACAGCTGGCCGAGCAGTCCAGTTTCCTGGAGGTCGCCTATCTGCTGCTCTATGGCGAGCTGCCCACCCAGTCGCAGCTCGATGAATTCAGCGACATCATCACCCACCACACCATGCTCAACGAGAACCTGCGGGACTTCTTCCGCGGCTTCTACCATGACGCCCATCCGATGGCGATCATGGTCGGCGTGGTGGGCTCGCTGTCGGCCTTCTATCACGACTCGCTCGACATCCACGACCCGCGGCATCGCGAGATCGCGGCCCATCGGCTGATCGCCAAGATGCCGACCATCGCCGCTGCCAGCTACAAGCACTCCATCGGCGAGCCCTTCATCTATCCCGACAACAGCCTGTCCTATACCGGCAATCTGCTGAAGATGATGTTCGCCGTGCCCAGTGAACCCTACGAGGTCGATCCGGTGGCCGAGCGAGCGCTGGATCTGATCTTCATCCTGCATGCCGACCACGAACAGAACGCCAGCACCTCCACCGTGCGCGTGGCCGGCAGCTCCGGGGCCAACCCCTTCGCCTGCATTGCCTCCGGCATCGCTGCCCTCTGGGGGCCGGCCCATGGCGGCGCCAACGAGGCCGTACTCACCATGCTCGAGGAGATCGGCACGCCCGAGCGCATCCCCGAATTCATCGCCCGCGCCAAGGACCGCAAGGATCCCTTCCGGCTCATGGGCTTCGGCCACCGGGTCTACAAGAACTACGATCCCCGCGCACGCATCATCCGCAAGATGTGCCACGAGGTGCTGGACAAGCTGGGCGACGCCAACGACCCCCTCTTCGAGCTGGCCCTCAAACTGGAAGAAATCGCGCTGGCCGACGAGTACTTCATCGAGCGCAAGCTGTACCCCAACGTCGATTTCTACTCCGGCATCATCTACCGTGCGCTGAAGATCCCCACCAAGCTGTTCACGGTAATGTTCGCCATCGCCCGCACCGTGGGCTGGGTGGCCCAGTGGATGGAAATGATCCAGGACCCCGAACAACGTATCAGCCGGCCGCGGCAGCTCTACGTCGGCCCCGTTCAGCGCGACTACGTGCCCATCGAGATCCGCAAGGCATCCGAAGTATCGTCCTGATATCGGTTTGCGGTATCTTTCAGGTCCATTGGCCATGGCCTGACGAGTCTTCGACAAGAAACGACCAAGGGAGCCGACATGACACGAACGATCCTCAAAGCCCTGTTTCTGATCGCTGCCCTTCTCTCGCAAGGCGCATACGGCGGCGACATTCCCGGCAGCGCCGATCATCCCGGCATCG
>JALVEM010000365.1 GCA_027030825.1 Thiohalobacter sp. | reverse complement strand
CGCCCTGATCGTGATGGTGGCCCTGTTCCGGGACGCCCCCCCCATCGAGATCCTGCGCTTCGCGCTGGTGCTCACCGTCTCCGCCATCCCCGTGGCCCTGCCGGCGGTGCTGTCGGTAACCATGGCGGTGGGCGCCATGAACCTGGCGCGCCGCCAGGCCATCGTCTCGAAGCTGACCGCCATCGAGGAGCTGGCGGGCGTGGACGTCTTCTGCTCCGACAAGACCGGCACCCTGACGAAAAACCGGATGCAGGTGGCCGAGCCGGTGGTGCTCGACGGCCACGACGAGCGGGAACTGTTCCTCTATGCCCTGCTCGCCTCGCGCCCGGAGAATCGCGACCCCATCGAACTGCCGCTGTTCGACTACGCAGAGCGCCGTTTTCCCGATCTCGACTGGCGCGACTGGAAGCAGCTCGAATTCGTGCCCTTCGATCCGGTGCGCAAGCGCACCGAGGCCCTGGTGGAGAAGGACGGTCGACGTCTGCGGGTGGTCAAGGGCGCCGCCCAGGTGCTCCTGGACATGGCGGAGATGTCGGACAACGAGCGGGTGGCCGTCACCCGCACCGTCGAACTGCTCGCCAGCAAGGGCTACCGGACCCTGGCGGTGGGCCATGCCGAGGAAGGGCGGGAAGGCCTGGAGCTGGTCGGTCTGATCCCCATGTTCGACCCGCCGCGGGAGGATTCGCGCGAGGTCATCGACCACATGCGCAACTACGGTGTGCGCGTGAAGATGGTCACGGGCGACAACGCCGCCATCGCCCGCGAGATCGGCCGCATGCTGGGTCTGGAACCGCGCGTGATGCGCGCCGAGCAGTTGAGCGGCAAGTCGGGCACCGAGATCATCGAACTCTCCGAGGCGCTGGCCGCCGCCATCTACCGCAAGCTCAACCCGGAGGTTTCCCTGAAGGAGGCGCGGCGCTTCGCCGAGGGCGTCATCGAAGAACTCCAGCGCCTGTTCGACACCAGCCTGCTGCAGCGCGAGTTCGTGCACACGCACGAGTCCGCGCTCATCGACATGATCGAATCCATCGACATCTTTGCCGAAGTGGTGCCGGAGGACAAGTACCTGCTGGTGGAGAAGCTGCAGAAGGCCGGGCACATCGTGGGCATGACGGGCGACGGCGTCAACGACGCGCCGGCCCTGAAGAAGGCGGACTGCGGCTTCGCCGTCGCCAACGCCACCGACGCAGCACGGGCGGCCGCCGACATCATCCTCACCGCGCCCGGACTGTCGGTCATCAATCATGCCATGGAACAGGCGCGCATCACCTTCGAGCGCATGAAGAGCTACGCCGTCTACCGCATCGCCGAGACCATCCGCATCGTCCTGTTCATGACGCTCTCGATCGTGGTGTTCGACTTCTACCCGATCACCGCGGTCATGATCATCCTCCTGGCGCTGCTCAACGACATCCCGATCCTGACCATCGCCTACGACCGCACCCGCGTCTCGCGCACACCGGTTCGCTGGAACATGCCGGAGCTTCTCACCATTTCCACCATTCTCGGGATCACCGGCGTCATCTCTTCTTTCCTTCTGTTCTTCATCCTCGAGAAGCACGGTTTTCCTGCCGACAGCATGCAGACGCTGATCTTTCTGAAGATGGTCGTCGCCGGACACAAGACCATCTTCCTGACACGCACCGACACCTGGTTCTGGAAACGCCCCTGGCCGGCGCCGAGCCTGCTGATCGCCACCTTCGGCACCGAGATCATCGGCACCTTCTTCGCCGTCTACGGCTGGTTCGTCGCCCCCATCGGCTGGAAGATGGCCCTGCTGGTCTGGGCCTACGCGCTGGCCTGGTTCCTCGTCAACGACGCCGTGAAGGTGGCCGCCTATCGCATGCTGCGTGCCCGCAGCGGTCCGGAGGCGGCCTCCGTCACGGCCTCCGCATCCTGAAGGGAGGATTCATCATGATCGACACCGAACGACTCGCCCGCACCATCGAGGACATGGTGCAGCCCGATCGCGGCATTCTGGCCGCGGACGAGAGCATTCCCACCATCACCAAACGCTTCGCCGCCCTGGGCATCGAATCCACGCCCGAGAACCGGCGGGCCTGGCGCACCCTGCTCTTCACCGCGCCGGAGATCCAGAAATACCTGAGCGGCGTGATCCTGTTCGAGGAGACCCTCGACCAGACCGACGACCAGGGCACCCCGCTGCCCGACGTGCT
>JALVEM010000364.1 GCA_027030825.1 Thiohalobacter sp. | reverse complement strand
GTTCCTGCTTGAAGCCGTTGCGTACCGCAAGCGTGCGGATCAGGCCATCGATGGTCAGGCGGACGAGGTTGCCCAGGGTGCGGGCCAGGGCTTCCTGCTCCTCCGGTGTGAGCGCTCTCCCCGGGGACTGGCCCAGCCCCTCGAACAGTGCCTGCAGGAGACGATCGGCGGCGGCAGGCGCAGCCGCCTGTCCCCCTGCGGCCTGAGTCGGTGTGGGTGCAGCGGCATCCGCGGGCGCCGAAGGGGGTTCGGGTTGCGTGGGCGGGGACGGCTGCTGCCCGGCCGCAGGCTCGCCGACGGGTGGAGGTGGTGGCGGAGCGGCAGTGCCCGGAGGCTGCGGTGCGGCGGGCGATACGGCTCCCGGCGGTTCGCTCGGTGCAGGTCCGGCAGGCGCAGCCCCCGGGAAACCCGGTTCGGGCATTGCCTCGCTTCCGGAGAGAGGCGCGCCCTGACCGACATCCGGTTGTTCCGCCGGTGGCTCGGGGGCGGCAGGCACAGACGGTGGTTCGGGAGCCACCTCCGGCGGCGTGAAGGCCTGCTGCTCGATGGGGGCGTGATCCGGCTGGCTGGGTTCGGCCGGGCTCAGACCCGCCAGCAGATCGAAATCGTCCGGGATGCCTGTGGCTGCGCCGCCCGAGACCGCCGCGAGCGGATCCTCCGGTGGGAGAGCGGGTTTTCCGGGCTGGCCGGCCACAGGGGGCGTCAGCGGGTCGGGAACGGGAGGTTCCGTGGTCAGCGACGGCGCTTCGGGCGTCGCGGTTGGTGCCGCATCGCCGCCGATCAGCGCCAGCGGGTCCAGTGTCTCGCTCTGATAGGGGGAAGGGGGAGGTTCCGGCGCCATGGTCGGCGGAACAGGAGATGGCTCCATCGCGGGCTCAGCCGCGGAACCGGGCGCTGTCGCCAGATCCTCCAGAAAATTCACGCGCACTTCGTATTCGCCGATGCCCAGGATGTCACCGTCGGAAAGCGGGATCGGCTTGCCCTTGTCCACGGGCTGAGGCGAATGATTGAGGATGGTTCCGTTGGTGCTCTGATCGAGGAGGTAATAGCGCCCCCCCTGGTATTCGATTCGGGCGTGGGTGCTGGAGACGAAACGGTCGGGATCGGGGAGCACCAGGTCGTTGAAATCCTTGCGGCCGATACTGCCGCTCCGGCCGTTGAGCACAACTTCCAGAGGCGGCTCCGGTCTCTGGCCCTTGTGCTTGATGACGGTCAGTTTCAGGTCCATGCAATCCTTCTCATGAGGCGAGTATCAGGATGCGTGTCTGACTCGGAGCCAGGCGGCAGCCCGGTGCGTTGGTGCTGTTCTGGAGCGACATGCTGGTCATGCGTGTGGCCGGCATGCCCTTGATCAGGACCGTGAAGGCGCCGGTCAGATGCCTCGAGGGCCCCATGACGGTACCGGAAGCCACACCGGTGTTCACCCCGGCATTGTCACCGTTGGTGAGCGGGATGGTGGTGGCCATGTTGTGCGCAGGAGTCGCATCGAACAGGATGTTGAGAACATTGGGTATCGCCATGGTGCCCGTGGCGATATTGGGATAGGGCACGGGCACGGGACCGGCCGGTGTCGGTGTGAGACAGACGTCCGGAAATGCCAGGTCCGTTCCCATCTTCTGTGCATTGGCGAACATTTTCCGGCTCCTAGCCCAGATGGATCTGATCCCCGTCGACGCGATACAGCTTCCTTGCGGTCGACAGCAGGGTTTCTCCCTGCATGTGCATGACCTGTTCCGTCTTTACATGTACGTTGGCGGCATGCGTGGCGTCAAGCCCCTCCACATGACGTTCGCTGTGGCGTGCGAAAAGCCTTCGTGTGTTTGTCACGAGATCGTACAGGTTGCAGACGAGGCGGGATTTGTTCAGTGTGGCCAGAAAATCCCGGCAGACCGACCTCACCTGTTCGAATTTCAGGCCGAGGCGCTTGCCCTGCAGGTCGAATTCCGGCGCAGACTGCTGCAGCCGAACTCCAGCGCGCAGGCTCAGTGATTTTCCGCCCTGAATGTCGAGTTCGCTGGTATCGGGCACACGTATCAGGGTATTTCCCGGAAGGTCCAGCAATGTCCTGTCACGGTGTTCATCAGGACGTTCGAGAACCGACAGTATGTCGAGACCGCGCGCCGAGCTGGCAACGAGTACGACGTCTCCGGGCTGCGGTGTCACGAGGCAGCCGAATGCC
>JALVEM010000363.1 GCA_027030825.1 Thiohalobacter sp. | reverse complement strand
CGGCACGTCCTCGATGGCGTAGGCGCGGCCCTTGTAGTAGTCGAGGTCGGTCAGCAGGTCGGTCCAGACCGTGGTCCAGGTGCCGGTGGACGACTCCGCCGCCACGGCCGCCGCGGCCTCTTCGCGCGGCACTCCGGGCTGGGGGGTAACCTTGAAACAGGCCAGGATATCGGTGTCCTTCGGCGTGTAGTTCGGATCCCAATAGGTTTCGCGGTATTCCTTGACGCCCGCTTGATAGGTCTTCGCCATGGATGTTTTCCTCCAGGTTGTGCATCCGGTCCGACCGGCATCGAGCCGGCCAGCGTGAAATCGAGGGTGCCCCCTCGCTGGACAGGCATCCTAACCCCGGCTAGCATAAATAAAAAGTCACGATTTCTTATGTTTCGATAATGTTTCGTTATGAATCTCACTACCCGACAGAGCCGGATCTTCGAGGCCGTGGCCGAACTGGGCAGCATCACGCGGGCCGCCGAGGCCCTGCATCTGACCCAGCCGGCGGTCTCCATGCAGATCCGCAAGCTCGAGGATGAAGCGGGGATGCCCCTGATCGAAACCCATGGCCGCCGCATCCGCCTGACCGACGCCGGCGAGGAAATGCTCAAGTACTGCCGGCGCATCAACCGCACGCTGCGCGAGGCCAGCGCCGTGTTCGAGCGCCTGCGGGATCTCGGGCACGGCCACCTGGACATCGCGGTGGCCAGTACCGTCAACTACTTCGCGACCGAGCTGATCGCCCGCTTCCATCGCCGCTATCCGGACATCCAGATCCGCATGGACGTCACCAACCGCGAGACCCTGCTCAGGATGCTGGAGGAGTACGAACGCGACATCGTGCTCATGGGCCAGCCGCCGGACAGCGAGGATCTGGAAGCCGTGCCCTTCATGGACAACCCGCTGGAGGTGATCGCCGCGGCCGACCACCCCCTGGCGGGCAAGCGGCGCATCCCGATGAAGCGACTCGTCGAGGAACCCTTCGTGCTGCGGGAATGCGGCTCCGGCACCCGCATGGCGCTGGAGAAGTTCTTTTCGCGCAAGGGCGTGAAACTGAGCGCCCACATGGAGATGAACAGCAACGAGGCCATCAAGCAGGCCGTGATGGCCGGCCTGGGGCTGGGCGTGGTCTCGCGTCACACGGTGCGCATGGAGCTCGAGAGCGGCAAGCTCGTGGTACTCGATGTGGCCGGCTTTCCCATCCGCCGCAAGTGGTATCTGGTCCACCGCCGCGACCGGCGGCTCTCACGGGCCGCCGAAGAGTTCAAGCGCTACCTGCTGGAATACGTGTCGGAGGCGGCCTGACTCCGCTTCATGAACTTCCGGGAGCCTGCATCTCGTCGATGCCCCGGTTCGCCAGCCGGTCGGCCAGCTCGTTCTCCGGGTGGCCGGCATGCCCCCGCACCCAGTGCCAGTGCACCCGGTGCTTCTGCGCCAGCGCATCCAGCCGTTCCCAGAGATCCCGGTTCCTGACCGGCCTGCGGTCGGCGGTCTTCCAGCCGCGCCGCTTCCACTGCGGCAGCCACTGAGTGATGCCCTGACGCAGGTATTGCGAGTCCGTGGTCAGATGCACCTCGCAGGGCTCCCTGAGCGCTTCCAGCGCCCTGATCGCCGCCGTGAGCTCCATTCGGTTGTTGGTGGTCTCCGTCTCGCCGCCGTGCAGCTGCTTCTCGTGCCCGTTGTAGCGCAGCACGGCGCCCCAGCCGCCCGGGCCGGGATTGCCGCGGCAGGCGCCGTCGGTCCAGATGTGCACCACCTTGCGTTTCGTTGTGCTCACTTGCGGCAGCTCCTTCGTGTCGGCTCGGCCACGCCCGGCAAGGGAGACAGAATACTGCGGCGCGGCCGCCATCTTGGCCGGATGGGTGTCAGCCCGATGACCCGCTTGCGCGCCAGCAGCAGCCAGGCACCGGTCGGCAACGGCCACCCCCGTTCCGCCAGCCGCTCCAGGAACAGCGCACGCGCGGCGATGCGGGTTCTCGAGATCGGCGGGCGATGAAACAGGTGGCGGATCTCGAGCACGTCGAAGCCGAGCAGCCGGCACCAGTCCCGCACCCGGCCCACGCTCAACCAGCGCCCGCACCAGGGCGGCTGCCCGCGCCAGGCGCTCGCGAGGCGCCGCAGGCCCCAGAGCCCCCAGGGCTGAAAACCGAGAATGAGCAGATGCCCTTCCGGCACCAAGCAACGGTCCGCTTC
>JALVEM010000362.1 GCA_027030825.1 Thiohalobacter sp. | reverse complement strand
CTGCACGCCCTGGTGGTACAGCATGGCCAGGGTGGCGAGCCCGACCTGCGAGAACAACCGCTCGGAACCGCAGCCGGGGAAATAGAAGACGGCCTCGTCGAGGTGGGCGCCCTCGGGATCGCGCAGGATAGGCACCAGGGTTTCCTCTTCCAGGCCCAGCAGCCGACGCAGGGGCTGGGCAGGCACGTCGGCGGGCAGCGGGCGCTTCACGAACTGCACCACCTGCTCGGTGAGCCTCGGCCGGCCGGTGGTGGCGCCCGGCGGCTGCTTCGCCACCGGCAGGTGGAGCGCCAGGCCCGCGGCCAGGCGCTGGCCGGCGTAACCGGCGCGGATCATGCCGGCGCGCATGAGTTCGATGGCGCGGCGGTCGCGCACATTGAGAAAGGCCATGGCCAGCCGCGAGGCCGGGCTGCTGCGGCGCTGGCCGCGATCGCGCAGCAGGGTGCGCATGAGCACGGTGACGTCGCCGAAGTCGATATTGACGGGACAGGGCGGCAGGCACTTGTGGCAGACGGTGCAGTGGTCGGCGACGTCGTTCATCTCCTCGAAGTGGCGCAGGGAGATGCCGCGCCGGGTCTGTTCCTCGTAGAGGAAGGCCTCGATCATGAGCCCGGTGCCGAGGATCTTGTTGCGCGGAGAGTAGAGCAGGTTGGCGCGCGGCACGTGGGTGGTGCAGACCGGTTTGCACTTGCCGCAGCGCAGGCAGTTGCGGATGGCGTCGTTGAGGCGGCCGAGATCGCTTTCTTCGAGGATCAGGGCCTCCTGCTGCACCAGCCGCAGCGAGGGGGTGTAGGCGCGCTCCAGCCCCGAGCCGCGCATGAGCTTGCCGCGGTTGAAGCGACCCTCGGGGTCGATTTTCTGCTTGTAGCGCTCGAAGGCCTCGATGGCCTCGGGCTCGAGATAGCGGATCTTGGTCAGGCCGATACCATGCTCGCCGGAGATGACGCCGTCGAGCGAGCGCGCCAGATCCATCACCCGTTCGACGATACGCTCGGCCTCGTGCAGCATGGCATAGTCGTTGGAATGGACGGGGATGTTGGTGTGCACGTTGCCGTCGCCGGCGTGCATGTGGGTGGCGACGAACAGCCGGCGGGTGCGGTGCTCGGCATGGATGGCGTCCAGGCGCCGGGCGACCGGCTCGAACTCGCGGCCGGAGAAGATCTGCTTCAGCGGCCGCTCGACCTCGCGCCGGTAGGAGACGCGCAGCACGCGGCGCAGCATCAGTGAGGCGAGCGTGTCTTCCTCGGTGGCCGCGGCGCGGGCCGCCTCGTCGAGCAGTTCGGGATGATCGAGCGCGGGCTCGTCGAGGTGCACCAGCATGGCCTGCCAGCGGGTGCGCACCTGTTCCAGATGATGCAGCGCAGCCTTCTGCTTGTCGGTAACGATGGTGCGGTTCTCGTCGCTGTCCTCCCAGTCCGGCTGGCGGCGCAGCTCGGGCAGCAGATCGCCCTCGAGGTAGGCCTCGACCGCCTCGAGAATCTCGCGCTTGTTCTTCAACGAGTATTCGATGTTGATGCGCTCGATGCCCTCCTCGTAGTCGGCCAGGCGCTCGAGCGGGATGACCACGTCCTCGTTGATCTTGAAGGCGTTGGTGTGCCTGGCGATGGCGGCGGTACGGGCGCGGTCGGCCCAGAAGCGGCGGCGGGCCTCTTCGCTGACGGCGATGAAGCCCTCGGCGTCGCGCGCGTTGCCCATGCGCACCAGGGTGGAGGCGGCCTCGGCGACGGTGTCCTCGTCGTCGCCGGCGACGTCGATGAGCAGCAGCATGTGGGGCAGGCCGCCGCGCTGGGCCTTGGGGCTGTAGTCCACCGCGCGCAGATAGCGGGCATCCAGATGTTCCAGACCCGCACAGAGCACGTCGGGGTGCTCGTCGAGATAGGCGCGCACCTCGACGATGGTGGAGACCGAGCGCCGCAGATCGTCGCCATAGAACTCCAGGCAGACGGTGCGCGTGAACCTCGGCATGCGGTGCAGCAGAAAGCATGCCGAGGTGATCAGCCCGTCGCAGCCTTCCTTCTGCACGCCGGGGATGCCGTGCAGGTACTTGTCGGTGACGTCCTTGCCCAGCCCGTCCTTGCGCAGCAGCCGTCCCGGGATCTCGAGGATCTCGGGCTCGCCGTCGGGGGTGGCGCCGTCCGGGGCGTAGCGGGTGACGCGGAACCGCACGGTCTGCTGCAGGTGGATGCGGCCACGA
>JALVEM010000361.1 GCA_027030825.1 Thiohalobacter sp. | reverse complement strand
GATCAGCTTGCCGCGCTTGATGAAGCGGTAGAGGAACTGCATGTCGAGCCGTGCGGGCTGCTCGAGGGCGAGGATGCGCCCGGCGTCCTGCTCCGGCGCCGGCAGATAGAGGGCGGCGACGTAGATGCGGAAGAACAGCTTGCGGCGCACCCCGGCGCCGTTGAGCACCAGGTGCAACTCGGGATCCTGCATTCGGATCTCGTCCGGCACCCGCACGCCGGACACATCGCGCGCGACCGCCGTGCCGCCCGCCAGCAGGCCGAAAAGAAAGCAGGTCATCCACCAGTGAAGCATGTGGTTATACTCCCGTAGTCAGGTGAGCGGAGTGTAGCAGCGGGGGCGCCATGGAGAAACGTCGGCAGGTGCACAGGGACTATCGCCGGGACGAGGGCGAGATGCTGCGGCGGCTGGTGCCCGAGGCCGAGACGCCGCCGGAGCGGCGCGAGGCGGTGCAGCTGCTGGCCATGGGAATCGCCGCCGAGGCCCGCGAGTGTCAGCGGCGCGAGGGCGGGCTCGCCAGCCTGGTACACCGCTACGACCTGACCACCGGGGAAGGCGTGCTGCTGCTGAGCCTGGCCGAGAGCCTGCTGCGAATCCCCGATGCCGAGACGGCCAACCGGCTCATCGAGGACGTGCTGGGCCGGGGCGACTGGTCACGGCAGCTGGGCGAGAAGCAGGGAGACTGGCTGGCCAATGCCGCCGCCTGGAGCCTGGCCCTGGGCGGGCGCCTGGCCCGTGCCGAGCGCGAGCTGCTCGAGCAGCCGGCGGCCGGCTGGCAGCGGCTGGTGGCGCGGCTGGGCGAGGAGACGGCGCGCCCGCTCCTGCGCCAGGCGATGCGCCTGCTGGCCGGCCAGTTCGTCCTGGGCGAAACCATGGCCGAGGCTTTGCGCCGGGCGGTAGCCACGCCGGACGTGCGCTATTCCTTCGACTGCCTGGGCGAGGCGGCCGTGAGCATGGCCCAGGCGGAGCGGCATTTCTCGGCCTATGCCGAGGCGATCCGGGTGCTGGGCGAGCGGCCCCATGCCGGTGACTGGCGGGAGGTGCACGGCGTGTCCGTCAAGCTCTCGGCCCTGCATCCGCGCTACGACTACCGGCAGGCGGCGCGGGTGAGAGACGAGCTCCTGCCGCGCCTGCGGGATCTCTGCCTCATGGCGCGCGAGGCCGGCATCGGGCTGACCATCGATGCCGAGGAGGCCGACCGGCTGGATCTCATGCTCGAGCTGTTCGAGGCGCTGCGCCGGGACGCCGCGCTCGCCGGCTGGGACGGCCTGGGGCTGGCCGTGCAGGCCTACCAGAAGCGGGCGCCGGCGGTCATCGACTGGCTGGGCGAGCTCGCCGCGGAGACCGGCGCCTGCATCCCGGTGCGGCTGGTGAAAGGCGCCTACTGGGACACCGAGATCAAGCGCGCGCAGGAACGCGGGCTGGACGGCTTTCCCGTCTTCACCCGCAAGGCGGCCACCGATGTCTGCTACCAGGCCTGCGCCCGACGGCTGTTCGCCGGCGGTGAGCGGTTCTATCCCCGCTTCGCCACCCACAATGCCTGGACCATCGCCTGGCTGCTGCATGCCGCGCCGGCCGGGGCCCGCTTCGAGTTCCAGCGACTGCAGGGCATGGGCGAGGAAGTCTACGCGCCGCTGGCCGCCCTGTGGCCGGAGCACGTGCCGGTGCGCGTCTATGCCCCGGTCGGCACCCATGACGCCCTGCTGCCCTATCTGGTGCGCCGCATGCTGGAGAACGGCGCCAACACCTCCTTCGTCAACCGGCTCGCGCACGACCGGCCCCTCGAGGATCTGGTGCGCGACCCCGTCGAGCAGGTCATCGAAACCGGCTTCTCGCCGCATCCCGCCATCCGGCTGCCGCGTGCCCTGTTCGGCGAGGAACGCCCGAACAGCCTCGGCGACGACCTGTCCGATCCCTTCCAGCGGGATGCACTGTTCGCCGCCATGGCCCGGTTTGATGCCGCGGTGCTTGAGGAGGCGCCGCTCACCACGGTCCCGGTGGTGGATGGCGAGCAGCGCACGATCGCCAGTCCCGCAGATCGCGGTCGAAGGCTGGGCAGCGTGCGGGAAGCGGGGCCGGAAACGGCCCGCGCGGCGCTGGCTGCCGCGGCCCGCGCCCAGCCGGAGTGGGATGCCGTGCCGGTCGCCGAGCGGGCCGCCTGCCTGCGCCGGGCGGCCGACCTGCTCGAGGCCCGCCGC
>JALVEM010000360.1 GCA_027030825.1 Thiohalobacter sp. | reverse complement strand
GAAGCAGCATGTCGAAACCGGTATTGCTCAGCATCATCGAACTGGGGGGTTATCCGGACTTCACGCCGCTGTACCGGCGCCTCGGCTGCGAGGTGATCGTCGAGCACCAGATGCGCAAGGCGCTGGCCGCCGTGCGTCGCCACCGGCCGAAGGTCGTGGTGGCGGAGTTCAACTACCAGTCCGACTTCCGGGACCGCACCAGCTCGCTCGAATCCCTGCAGGCCGTCGTCCAGCGCCTGCCGGAGACCCGCGTCATCGTGTTCTACGAAAAGGAATACGCCCACCAGCTCGAACGCCTGCGCCAGCGGTTCGAGCCCTTCCGCCTGCTGCCGTTTCCCATCGACGAAGCCGCCCTGGAAGAGGCCGTGCGGGCGGCGCTCGCGGAATGAGACCAGCCCGTGTCAGCGGGAATCACGCAAGCACGATGAAGTCTTCAAACGCTACTGATTCAGGACGCAGAGGTCGCAGAGGCGCCGAGAGCGCGGAGGAATTTCTGTTCGTCATTCCGGCCAAGCGACCCCGGCCTTGAGCCGGGGGAGTGCGAGCCGGAATCCAGAAAGCACGTCCCCCATGCCGCCGTGGCCGAAAGATTTCCTGGATTCCGGATCGGTGCTGCGCGCCGTCCGGAATGACCTGCAGGAGGGTCATTCCGGGCGAGCCGAAGGCGAGACCCGGAATCCAGAAAGCACGCTCACCCTCTCCACCGTAGTCAATATTTTTCCTGGATTCCGGATAAGCGCTACGCGCTTTCCGGAATGACAGAAAGAGTGGATCCTGGATCTGCGCGGCGCGTGGCGCCGCTTGTCCGGGATGACCGGGCGGCAAGGATCGCGCTCGCAAAAAACAATGAAATTTCTCTGCGCTCTCTGCGCCTCTGCGATCTCTGCGTTCCGTAACGGGATTTTCCGGGACAGGCACCTTTTCGTATCGACGGGAGCCGGTAGCCCGACAGCCCGTCACCGCACCCAGCCGATCTCCCGCGCCGTGGCCGGCCCCACGACCACTTCGCCCAGATGGCGCGGTATCACGGCCCGCGACGGAGTGACCGGAATGCGCCCGCCCATGATCTCGGCCCGGCGCTGGGGCAGCCGGGGCCGGCGCTCCGGCTCGGCATAACCGTCGGGAAAGACCGGCATGAGCGTCTGCATGTCGTACTTGTCGGTGGCGCCCAGGGTGTGCAGGAACTCGTGCGCGATGATCATCCGGTTGGCGCCGGCCTGGCGGCGGGTGGCGAAGGCATTGACCACGCCGATCAGGCCCTTCCTCAGCCCCACCGACTGATCCAGCACCACCTCGGCCTTCGGATCGAAATAGCGCACGAACATCACCACGTCCGCCGGTGGCCCCTCGACATCCCGCAGGCGACGCCAGGCCCAGTAGCGCATGTGCAGGCTCCATCCCATGGTGGCCAGCATCCGGCCCGGCGCGGGCGGCTCCGGCGGGGACTCCTCGAGCACCGGCCCCAGTCGCCAGTAGACCGGCGTCTCGAGCCCGATGCCGTAGCGATGCGCCTCGCGCCGGAAGAAGGCCTCCAGCGGGGCGAGATCGCGCTGCGTGAGGCCCGCGACATAACGCTTCACGGCCGGCGTGTCCTGGGCCGGGATCGGATAGACCGCCACCCACAGCGGTGCACGCCATTCCGTCATCCGAACATGGGAACGCCACTGCTGCACCGCCACCCCCAGCAGCACCGCGAGCAGCAGGAGCAGCCGCAGCTGGCCCACCAGCCCCCGCCGCGAATTCCCCCTGAAAATCATGCTTTGCACCCCATCGTCCGTGTCCTTATCATCAGCGGCAACCGAACAGGAAGACTTGATCCATGGAGACCCCCGAATTCCATCCCGTGGCCGAACGCGACCAGGTGCGTCCCGGCGTTCCGCTGCGCATCGAGGTGGCCGGCCGGCGCCTGCTCCTGATCCGCACCCAGGAAGACAGCTTCCACGCCGTCGACGAGTTCTGCTCTCACGAGGAGGCCACGCTGGCCAACGGCGCCGTCAGGGATGGCTGCATCGCCTGCCCGATGCACGGCAGCCGGTTCGATCTGACCACGGGCCGGCCGCTGGAGGAACCGGCCACCGAGCCGCTCGGCGTCTATCCGGTGCGGCTCGAAGGCGATCGGATACTGGTCTGTCCGGAGCCGATCCATGACTGACGAGACGGAACGGGAACGGCTCGGGGAGCTCGCCTGGCGGGTGACCCGGTGCAGCGCGACGGAACCGCCGTTCACCGGGCGCTACTGGAACCATCACGAGGACGGGGTGTACCACTGCATCTGCTGCGGCGCGCCCCTGTTCGACTCGCAGGACAAGTTCGACTCCGGCACCGGCTGGCCCAGCTACCTGCGCCCGGCGTCTCCCGCCGCCCTGCGCGAGACCGTCGACACCTCGCACGGCATGGTCAGAACCGAGGTGCGGTGCGCCGCCTGCGATGCGCACCTGGGTCACGTGTTCCCGGACGGGCCGCCGCCGACCGGACTGCGCTACTGCATCAATTCCGCCGCGCTCGACTTCCGCCCCCGGGGGCGCGAGGGCACATGACACCCGGCGAGATCGCCACCATCGAGACCCTGTTGCGCGAGGCCGCGGACCGGGAGATCCTGCCCCGCTTCCGCCACATCCATGCCACCTGCAAGGCCGACGGCAGCCTGCTCACCGAGGCGGACCTCGCGGTGAACCGTCGCCTGCGCGAGGCGCTGCACCGGCATTTCCCGGCGATCGGCTTTCTCAGCGAGGAAATGCCGGAGGCGGAGCAGAAGGCGGCGCTGACCCGCGGCACGCCGCTCTGGGTGCTGGACCCGATCGACGGCACCAGCAACTATGCCGCGGGCATCCCCTTCTTCGGCATCTCCCTCGCGCTGGTCGGCGACGGCCGGGTGACGGCCGGGTTCACGCTCGATCCCTGCCGCGGCGAGTTCTTTCATGCCGTGGCCGGCGGCGGCGCTTACTGCAACCACCAGCGTCTGCGCCCGCCCTGCCCGGCCGTGCCCTTCGAGCAGACGCTCGCCATGGTGGATCTCAAGCGGCTTCCCGGCCCGCTGCGCGAACGGCTGGTCAGCAGCCCGCCCTATCACTCGCAGCGCAACTTCGGCGCCTGCGTGCTGGAATGGGCCTGGCTGGCCGCCGGGCGCGGCCACCTGCTCCTGCACGGCGGACAGAAGCTCTGGGATCTCGCCGCCGGCCAACTGCTGCTGACCGAGGCCGGAGGCCACTGCCGGACGCTCACCGGCGAGCCGTTGTTCCGGCCCTCGCTGGCGCCCCGTTCCGTCGTCGCCGCGCTCGATGGCGGGCACTTCGAACGCTGGCAGACCTGGCTGGCGGGAGAGGCGTAGTCGGCAGCCTGCTAAGCAATCTCTTCGAGAGAGGGAAAAGCCGCGGCATGCCGCTCGATCCATTCGCGGGCGGCCTCCTCCGGACTGAGCCGCCGGCCCTCGCGCTGCCGGACGTCGCGGCGGTACTGCTCGATGTGGCAGATCTGCTCCACCATGCGGGCGCGATAGGCATCGGCCCGATCGAGAAAACCCACGGCCACCACGCACCGGCCCGCCTCGCAGTCCACGCGCGTCACCCGGCCGAGCGCCTCGAAACAGGGATCCACGACGGGAATGCGAACGCGCACCAGCATGCCGATGCACACCTCGGTCTGCATGACGAAGGAAATGCCGCCCATGCCCACGTCGCGCAGTCGGCTGTCGACGGGCTGCCGGCAGGTGCCGGCGGGGCACAGCTCGATCTCGACCGGGATCTCGGAAGGATGGCGTATGTAACTTCTCATCGACCCGACTCCTTCCTGCCGTCGCAATTCCGGCAACGCCATGAAACAAGCAGTTTCCGCGCCAGTCAGTCTTCTGCGGCGATCCATCTCTCCAGCGCCGCGACGATGGCGCGGGCCTGGTCGCGACTGGAGATGTTGAATTTGGACTTCTGCATGTACTCGCCGCCCCGCTTCTGGTAGCGGCGAATCGTGTACTTGTCCGGGCCGTATTCCTGCTTCGCCCGGTCCCATTCACGGTAGCGATAGATGACGGTCGACCAGGCGCCCTTCGAGAGCACCACCTTGTCCAGCTCCTTGACGAGCACCTGCCCGTCTTCCTCGTATTCGATACTCAGGTCGTCAACCGTGGATGCCATGGATATCGACTCCTGCTGCTTGCCACACGAGGCCGCATACTCTCCGCCTTTGCGCCGAAAACGTCAATCGCATCACAAAACGGTGGGGCCGCGCCCGCAACGATTCAAGCGGGAACCGGGCGCGGCCGATGAACGGAGCAGGACGGCACCGTCCGTCGGCGGACGACGCCCCCGCTTCGTGGCCGGGTTCGCAGTGCCCGCGTGACGCACGACCGGCAATCGTCCGAAGCATCCCGGAAAATGGTTTCTCCCACGACAACGATGACGGCGTCAGCAAAGAAGGCCAGATGAACACTCGCAACGGCAAGATCGTCTATCCCGAGTTCGGCAGGGACCAGGACATTCCGCTCGTGGAGGGCGTGCACACGGGCCGGGAACGGGTGCGCGAGCTCGAACAGCTGCTGGAGACCGCCCGCCACATCCGCCAGGAGGCCGAGCGGGATCTCGAAGGCGATCTGGCCGAGGCGGACACGCTCGTCCGTCAGCGGCTCGAGGCCGCCGAGCGCATCCGCCGCAAGGCCGAGGCGGAGCTGCGCAGGCTGCGCCTCGCGGAAGCGAAGTTCCGGCTGCGCGAATCCAGGATCTGGTCGCCCGGGGATCCCGTCACGCCCGGGAAGGATACGGCCGGAGACACGGAGCCGGCAGAGCCCGAGGGGGATTTCGAGCTCGCCCTGCTGCTCGGCAAGGCGGGGCGCGCCCTGCCCCGACAGCCGCTGGATCTGGCTCCGGATCCATCCGGGCCGCCCGCTGCCGAAACCCCGCGAACCGGAAACAGGCCGGCCCGTCCGGAAACGGGACGTTCCGACCCGAAGAAGCACGCCCCGTCAGTGACCGAGCATCGCCCGGCGAGAGGCTACCGGCCCTGGACATGGCTTCTTCTGCTGGCCGCCACCCTGGCCCTCGGCGCCTGGTTGCGGGCCAGCGATCCCGAATACCGCGCCCGCCTCGACGCCCTCGCCACGGCAGCGGCCGCCAACCTCCAGGCGCTCGCTCTCCGGACGGAGATGGTCTGGAAGGATGTGGACCCGGATCTGCCCGCCAGGCTCGCCGCGGAGGCCGAGGCGCGCGCGGCCGCCGAGCGCCGTGCCCGCGAGGCGGCCTGGCAGGCGCAGCTGAAGCGTGCCTGGGCTCGGGCGCGGCGCGAGGGCCTGGCGCGCTTCCGCGCCGCCAGGCAACGGGCCGAATCGGCTCAGGGGACAGTCGCCGCCTCCCCGCTCGCGGGATCCGTGGCGCCGGCGCTGCCGGAACCGGACGATGCCGAACCCGCGGTGTCGTCCCCGGACGACGCCGCCCCCGTCGCCGCACCGGTGTCAGGCCCCGTCTCGGCCCCCGCTGACGGGGATGCAGCCGGCACCTCCGACGAGGCCGGCAGCGGCGTGGTCGTCGATGCAGTCCCGCTGCCACCGGCGTCACCGCCCGCCGGGCCGGTCGATTCGCCGACTTCCGGTGACGAGGCCTCCGGTGACGAGGCCGGCGCCGCCACATACTCGAAATAGTCCACCCGCAGCGGCCAGCCGCTGTCGCGATCGACGACCTCGACCTCCCAACGCCCCAGCTGCGAGGGCAACAGGGTCTTGCGCGAATAGACGCGCCAGCGCGGCCCGCCCACCTTGAAGGCCACCTCGGCAAGCACCTGTCCCTTGTAACGCCACCGGTGCAGCACCGTGTGCCCGGCCAGTCGCCGCAATTCGGTGAAGTAATAGAGCGTGGTCTCGTCGTTGGGCAGCACCGTGACCCGATCGACGGGTTCGCGGTCGACGATGCCCCGGGTGAACTGCGCCCGCGCCACCTCGCCCTCGGGTTTCTCGTGCACCGGGGGACCGGCCGCTTCCTGCGCGCAGGCGCCGGTCGCGAGCAGCGCCAGTCCCAGACATCCGATCAATCCTCGAACTCGCATGACCATCACCTCCGAGATCTCCGATGTCCTCATGGTGCCGCGGGGATCACGCCATTGCCGTGACCGGGTTCACTCGACGTCCTTCCGCTTCCCCGGGGCCACGGCGCCCCCGGAGATGATGAAGGTCATGGCTTCGTCCAGGCTCCAGTCGGTCTCCTCCACCCGATCGAGCGGCACCAGCTCGAGATAGCCGGACGTGGGATTGGGCGTGGTCGGCACATACACCGCCGCCATCGGCTCGCCCGTGGCGGGATGCTCGATCACCCGCATCACCAGTCCCACGGTCTTCATGCCGGGCGAGGGGAAGTCGATCAGAACCACCCGCTCCACCCCTTCCGGGCGCTCCTGCATGACCCGGATGAGCTGGCGGGTGGCGCCGTAGACCTTTTCGATCAGCGGGATGCGCTCCAGCAGGGACTCGACCAGCGCCAGCATGCGCCGCCCGGCCACCCGCGTGGCCGCCCAGCCCAGGGCATAGAGCAGCGCCAGGGTGACCAGAATGGCCAGCACCGGCTCCAGCCAGCCGGATTCGAGCCAGCGCGCCAGCTCCGGCCACTGCGCCTGCAGCGGCTGGACGATGGCCTTCACCCAGGGACGTCCGATCCGGGTGAGCTGGGCGACGAAGAACTCGAAGATCACCCAGGTCACCCACAGGGGGATGGCGGTGAACAGGCCCGTGAGCACGTAGCGCTGGAATCGGGATGCAGGCTTGCGTTTCTGTCCGGCCATGCGTGTCTCCAATGACGGGCGGATTCTGGCACAATGATGCCCTGCAAAGGCCGCAGGATACAGTCCGCATGCGTATCGTCTCCTTCAACGTCAATGGCATCCGTGCCCGTCTGCATCAGCTCGAGGCCCTGCGCGACCGCTACGACCCCGACATCGTGGGGCTGCAGGAAACCAAGGTCCAGGACAGCGAGTTCCCGCGCGAGGCGGTGGAAGCCCTGGGCTATCACGTGCACTTCCACGGCCAGAAGAGCCACTACGGCGTGGCGCTGCTCTCGAAGCAGCCGCCCCGGGAGGTGATCCTCGGCCTGCCCGAGGACGGCGAGGATGCGCAGCGGCGGCTCATCACCGGCATCTTTCCGCTCGGCCGCGGACGGCGCCTGATCGTCATCGACGGCTACTTCCCGCAGGGCGAGAATCGCGAGCACCCGGTCAAGTTCCCGGCCAAGCGCAAGTTCTACGAAGACGTGCTGCACTACCTCGAGCGGCACTATTCGCCGAAGGACTGGCTGGTGCTCATGGGTGACATGAACATCGCGCCCTTCGACAACGACATCGGCATCGGCGAGGAGAACCGCAAGCGCTGGCTGCGCACCGGCAAGACCAGCTTCCTGCCCGAGGAACGGGAATGGATGCGGCGGCTGTTCGACTGGGGGCTGGAAGACACCTATCGGCGCCTGCACCCGGACGTGAACGACCGCTTCAGCTGGTTCGACTACCGCAGCCGGGGCTTCGAGCGTGATCCCAAACGCGGCCTGCGCATCGATCTCATCCTCGCCACGCACCCGCTCGCGAAGCGCTGCACGGACAGCGGCATCGCCTACGACATTCGCGCCATGCAGAAACCCTCCGACCACGCGCCCGTCTGGAGCGACTTCGATCTGTGACGCGGCCGCGGCGGGCTGCTATAGTCTCTCGAAGACTCCCGGCAGGAAAGTGCGATGCGTGCCGATGAACGCCTGCTGCAGCTGCTCCACGAACGCCGACTGCCCTTCGAACAGCGCGGTCATGCCCCGACACGCAGCCTGCAGGACGCCGCCCGCCTGCTCGACCTCCCGCCCGGCAGTTTCGCCCGCGCGGTGCTGCTGCGCGATGCCGGTGACAGGCGCCTGCTCGCCGTGCTCCCCGCCGACGCCCTGATCGACTTCGGCGCCCTGCGCGAGCGCTTCCACGCCGATTTCCGGCCGGCCTCGCGCGAAGCGGTGGAGGCCGCCTTTCCCGACGCCGAACCCGGCACCGTACCGCCCCTGGGCGCGCCCTGGCACATCGACACCGTGATCGATCCGGTCCTGTTCGAGCAGCCCCTGGTCTGTTTCGAGCCCGGCAGCCGCGCATCCATCCTCTGCATGTCCGGTTCCGAATTCGCCCGTCTCCACGAATCGAGCATCCGCCTCGAGTTCGCCCGTCCGCTCAGCGTGCTGGCCACCCGCGCGGACGAGGACTTCAGCCTGCCCGGGCGGCCGGTCGATCACCACCTGCTGGCCCAGCTGCGGCCGGTGGAGGACATCCGCGAGACCATCCGGCGCATCGACCGGCTGCCTGCCATGCCGGAGATGGCCCGGCGCCTGCTGCGACTGCGCAACGACCCGGAGGCCGACGTACGCGCCCTTTCGGCCATCGTGGAATGCGACCCCAGCCTGACCGCCCAGCTCATCCGCCAGGCGCGCTCGGCCTTCTACAACTATGCGGGGCGGGTGGACACCCTGGAGCAGGCCATCGGCCGCGTGCTCGGCTTCGAGAACGCCCTGAACATGGCGCTCGGGCTGGCCGTCAGCCGGACCTTCCGCAACCCCGCCGACGGCCCGCTGGGACTGCAGGCCTTCTGGAGGCACGCCGCCGCGAGCGCCAGCCTGGCACAGCGCCTGGCGCGCCGGAACCCGGCCGGCATCGGCGCCTCGCCCGGCCTGG
>JALVEM010000359.1 GCA_027030825.1 Thiohalobacter sp. | reverse complement strand
GCGCGTGGTGCCCGAGAAGCCGTAGATGGCGTAGCGATCGCCGAGGGTCTCGAGGGATTCGCACAGCAGCACCAGCGCCTCGCGCTCGGCGTCGTTGATCCAGCCCTTGGTCGAGCCGCTCATGTCGACCATGAACATGACCGCGATGTTGCGCTCCAGCTTGTGCATCTTGGTGAACAGCCGGTCCGACATCTCCATCCCGGCATGGCTGTCGGCCCAGGCCTCGACCACGGCATCGAGATCGATGTCGTCGCCGTGCGGCTGCTTCTTCAGCAGCCTGTCCTCGCCGCGCAACGCCTCGAAGGTGCGCCGCAGGTGCTTGACCACACCGCTGTAGCGACGCACCGTCTCCTCGACGAAGCCGTCGCGCACCGGCTGCACGTCCAGCTCGCGCAGCACCGCCCAGTGCTTTCGGTAGTGCTGGCGTTCATAGTCCCATTCGTTGTAGTGGAAGGCGCCTTCCTCGTGGTAGGCCCCCTTCCAGACGTCCTCGGGACTCTGCGTCGGCAGCTTCAGGTCCGGATCGTACGGGCCCTCGCCGGCCGCGTGCAGGTATTCGTCCGGAATCTCGCCCAGATCCTGGATGATCGAGGCCATGGTGGCACGGACCTCCTCCGGCGGCGGGATCGGCTTGCCGTCGAGGGTGATCTCCCAGGCATCGGCCAGATCCTCCGGGGGCACGTCCTCCTCGGGCCGTTTCAGCTCGAAGCGCTCCAGGGGATTGCGTGGCGTCGCGTCCGCCGCTTCACCGCCCTGTTCCTCCCCGCGCGCCTGCTCCAGGCGCCGGCGCAGTTCCTCTTCCATGCGCAGCAGCATGAGCCGGAACCGGCGGCGGTCTTCTTCCAGTCGCGCCTCGCGCACCCGGGCCACCGCCTGCGGCCGCAATTCCCCCTGCCAGGGCAGCGGCGCCGGCGTCTCGTCGAGTTCGAGCAGGCGCGGCACCCACTCGTGCACCTGCATGACATCCGTACCAGGACGGCTCACGTCGGCCACGGCCTCGGCCCAGCGCCCCGGCCAGGCGTGTCCCTCGCGCAGGGCGGCCATCTCCCGCGCCATGCCCGGCAGATCACGGGCGATGCAGGCCGAAAGACGTGCCGACTCCAGGGCGTGGAACAGCCGCAGATAGCGTTCCGGGTCCGCGCTCTGGTCGGCGAGGGCCGCCGGATCCTCCCGCCAGGTGCCGTACCAGGTCTGCGCCCAGAGGTGCAGCGCCATGGCCTTGTAGAGCCGGAAATTGGCCTCGCGCTCGGCGAAGCGGTTCAGCAGGGGCGGGAGATAGAGGGTCTCGGTGTCGGTCCAGGGCACCGCGTCGGCCTCGATGGCCAGCCGCCGGCCGTTGAGGCCGTGGATGAAGGCCTCGAGGATGTTGATCACGCGCTCCAGCGCCAACCCGCTCTGGCGCCGCTCCAGCTCGGCGGCGAAGTCCTCGACCTGCTGCATGCGCTCGATGCCCGCATAGAGCCCGGTCTTGTCGTAGGCATCCATGGCCGCGATCAGCCAGGCCTCGACGCCCTCGCGGTCCATGGCGCGCAGCGCCCGCGGCGAGGCGGCCGCGAACTGGTAGGCCATCTCGGCATTGGTGCGGGCGATCACGTTCACCCAGTGCAGCACGAACTCCTGCTGTTCGCGTTCGAAGCCCGCCAGCTCGCGGGCGATCGCTCCCGCCGTGCGGCGCGAGGAGAGCACCGGATCGAGCGGCACGTCGAGCCGCTCCTCCATGCGTACCGCATCCAGCGGCGGCCGGTCCTCGCCCATCCAGGCGTCGTCGGTCTCGTCGAACCAGCAGGCGGCCATCCCGGAAGGCAACAGCCGCCCGTCGGCCGAACGCACCGCCAGCCGGTGGGTCTCGATGGTGCGGCCGGGCAGGGCATCGCGCAGCAGGCGGGCCATGGATTCGGCGCTCCAGCCGCCCTCGTCGCCGCCCAGCCAGATGCCGCGGCAATACTCGGAGACCAGCGCCGGCAGCTTCTTGGCCAGCATGGCCAGGTCGCATTCGGTGTCCCACACCCGACCGTGCGGCCCGCGCCCGAAATAGGGCGGGTGCAGCATCAGCAGGTCGAACTTCTCGCCCCGGCGCAGCGCGTCCTCGAGCCAGGTCATGGCATCCTCGTGCACCCACTCGACCTGCGGCTCGCGCACCTCCTCGCGGGCGAGCGCGATCAGCCGCTCGCTGCCGTCCACATGGACGACATCGGCGCCGGCAGCGAGACAG
>JALVEM010000358.1 GCA_027030825.1 Thiohalobacter sp. | reverse complement strand
GTGACCAGTTACATCGGTGGCGAGGGGCACAACCTGCAGGAGCACTCGGTGGTGCTGATTCGCGGCGGTCGCGTGAAGGACCTGCCCGGCGTGCGCTATCACGTGGTGCGCGGCACCCTGGACGCCTCCGGTGTCGAAGGGCGGCGCCAGGGCCGTTCCAAGTACGGCACCAAGCGGCCCAAGTCCTGAGTGCAGGCAGACTGAAGCGGGAAACAGGAACCAGACATGTCCAGAAGAAAGGCGGCTGTTAAGCGCGAGGTGCTCCCCGATCCCAAGTTCGGGAGCGAGCGGCTCACCAAGTTCATCAACATGGTCATGCGTGACGGCAAGAAGTCGGTGGCCGAGCGGATCGTCTACGGGGCGCTCGACACCATCGAGCAGCGCCGGGGCGGCGATCCCGTCGAGGTGCTCGAGCAGGCGCTGGAGAACGTCAGTCCGGTGGTCGAGGTCAAGTCGCGCCGCGTGGGTGGCGCCAACTACCAGGTGCCCGTCGAAGTGCGTCCGGCCCGACGCCAGACCCTGGCCATGCGCTGGATGATCGAGGCGGCCCGTCGCCGTGGCGAGAAGACCATGGCGCAGCGGCTGGCCGGCGAGATCCTGGACGCCGCGGAGAATCGCGGCGCCGCCGTCAAGAAGCGCGAGGACACGCATCGCATGGCCGAGGCCAACAAGGCCTTCGCGCACTATCGCTGGTAAACGACCGGACACGGCACAGACACAGACAGGGAATCAGACGTGGCACGCAAGACACCCATCGAGCGCTATCGCAATCTCGGCATCATGGCGCACATCGACGCCGGCAAGACGACGACGACCGAGCGCATCCTCTTCTATACCGGCGTCTCGCACAAGATCGGCGAGGTGCACGACGGTGCCGCGACCATGGACTGGATGGAGCAGGAGCAGGAGCGCGGCATCACCATCACCTCCGCCGCCACCACCTGCTTCTGGAGCGGCATGGATCGCCAGTTCCCCGAGCATCGCATCAACATCATCGACACGCCCGGCCACGTCGATTTCACCATCGAGGTGGAGCGTTCGCTGCGCGTGCTGGACGGCGCCTGCGCCGTGTTCTGTGCCGTGGGCGGCGTCGAGCCGCAGTCGGAGACGGTCTGGCGCCAGGCCAACAAGTACGGCGTGCCGCGCATGGGCTTCGTCAACAAGATGGACCGCGCCGGCGCCAACTTCCTGCGCGTGGTCGAGCAGGTGCGCGAGCGGCTGGGCGGCAATCCGGTGCCGATCCAGCTGCCGATCGGCGCCGAGGACGAGTTCAAGGGCGTCGTGGATCTCATCCGCATGCAGGCCATCTACTGGAACGATGCCGACATGGGCACCACCTACGAGGCGAAAGAGATCCCCGCGGACATGGTCGATGCCTGCAACGAGTGGCGCGAGAAGATGGTCGAGGCCGCTGCCGAGGCCAACGAGGAGCTGATGGACAAGTATCTCGAAGGCGGCGAGCTCACCGAGGACGAGATCCGTCAGGGGCTGCGTATCCGCACCCTCAACAACGAGATCGTGCCCATGCTGTGCGGTTCGGCCTTCAAGAACAAGGGCGTGCAGGCGCTGCTGGACGCCGTGATCTACTACATGCCCTCGCCGGTCGACATCCCTGCAATCAAGGGCGAGACGCCGGACGGCGAGCCGGCCGAGCGGCATGCATCCGACGACGAGCCCTTCTCGGCGCTCGCCTTCAAGATCGCCACCGACCCCTTCGTCGGCACGCTCACCTTCATCCGGGTCTATTCCGGCGTGCTGAGTTCCGGCGACACGGTGCTGAACTCGGTCAAGCAGAAGAAGGAGCGCATCGGGCGCCTGCTGCAGATGCACGCCAATCATCGTGACGAGATCAAGGAAGTCCGCGCCGGCGACATCGCCGCCTGCGTGGGACTCAAGGACGTCACCACCGGCGACACCCTGTGCGACATCAACAACCCGATCGTGCTCGAGCGGATGGAGTTCCCCGAGCCGGTGATCTCGGTGGCCGTCGAGCCCAAGACCAAGGCCGACCAGGAGAAGATGGGCATCGCCCTGCAGAAGCTGGCCCAGGAGGATCCCTCCTTCCGTGTCCACACGGACGAGGAGTCCGGCCAGACCATCATCTCCGGCATGGGCGAGCTGCATCTGGAGATCATCGTCGACCGCATGAAGCGCGAATTCAAGGTCGAGGCCAACGTGGGTGCGCCCCAGGTGGCCTATCGCGAGACCATTCGCAAGCCGGTCGAGAAGGCCGAGGGCAAGTTCGTCCGCCAGACCGGCGGCCGCGGCCAGTACGGCCACGTCATCCTGCGCCTCGAGCCGCAGGAGCAGGGCTTCGGCTACGAATTCGTCAACGAGATCGTCGGCGGCGTGGTGCCCAAGGAATACATCCCGGCCGTGGACAAGGGCGTGCAGGAGCAGATGGAGAACGGCGTGCTGGCCGGCTATCCGATGGTCGACATCAAGGTCACGCTCTACGACGGCTCCTACCACGATGTCGACTCCTCGGAGATGGCCTTCAAGATCGCCGGCTCCATGGCCTTCAAGGACGGTGCCCTCAAGGGTGACCCGGTGCTGCTCGAGCCGATCATGAAGGTCGAGGTCGTCACGCCCGAGGAGTATCTCGGCGACGTCATGGGCGACATCAACCGCCGGCGCGGCATCGCGCAGGGCATGGACGATTCGCCCACCGGGAAGATCATCCGGGCCGAGGTGCCGCTGGCCGAGATGTTCGGCTACGCGACCGATCTGAGGTCCATGACCCAGGGGCGCGCCACCTACTCGATGGAATTCGAGAAGTATGCCGAGGCGCCGGCCAACATCGCCGAGGCGGTCATCAAGAAGGCCTCCTGAGGTGGCCCGGAAATTCGAACATCAGTGCAAACCAGAGACAGCAACGAGGTAAGCGATCGTGTCCAAGGAAAAGTTTGAGCGTACGAAGCCGCACGTGAACGTGGGTACGATTGGTCACGTGGACCATGGGAAGACGACGTTGACGGCGGCGCTGACGAAGGTGTCGGCGGAGCAGTACGGAGGGGGTGAGTTCAAGGCGTACGATCAGATTGACAATGCGCCGGAGGAGCGTGCGCGCGGGATCACGATTGCGACGGCGCACGTGGAGTACGAGACGCCGAACCGTCACTATGCGCACGTGGACTGTCCGGGTCATGCGGACTATGTGAAGAACATGATCACGGGTGCGGCGCAGATGGACGGTGCGATTCTGGTGGTATCGGCGGCGGACGGTCCGATGCCGCAGACGCGGGAGCACATTCTGCTGGCGCGTCAGGTGGGTGTGCCTTATATCGTGGTGTACATGAACAAGGCGGACCAGGTGGACGATCCGGAGCTTCTGGAGCTGGTGGAGATGGAGATCCGGGATCTGCTGAACTCGTACGAGTTTCCTGGGGATGACACGCCGATTGTGGTGGGGTCGGCGCTGAAGGCGCTGGAAGGGGACACGAGCGAGATTGGTGTGCCGTCGATCGTGAAGTTGCTGGAGGTGATGGACGAGTACATTCCGGTGCCGGAGCGTCCGATCGACCAGCCGTTCCTGATGCCGATCGAGGACGTGTTCAGCATCAGTGGTCGCGGCACGGTGGTGACGGGTCGCATCGAGCGCGGCAAGGTGCACGTGGGCGACGAGGTGGAGATTGTGGGTCTTCGGGAGACGCAGAAGACCACGGTGACGGGTGTGGAGATGTTCCGCAAGCTGCTCGACGAGGGTGTGGCGGGCGACAACGTGGGTGTGCTGCTGCGCGGCACGAAGCGTGACGAGGTGGAGCGCGGCCAGGTGCTGTGCGAGCCCGGGACGATCACGCCGCACACGAAGTTCGAGGCGGAGGTGTATGTGCTCTCGAAGGAGGAGGGTGGTCGCCACACGCCGTTTTTCAACGGGTATCGACCGCAGTTCTATTTCCGCACGACGGACGTGACGGGTGCGGTGGATCTGCCGGAGGGTGTGGAGATGGTGATGCCTGGCGACAACGTGAAGATGACGGTGTCGCTGATTGCGCCGATTGCGATGGAGGAAGGTCTGCGGTTTGCCATTCGCGAGGGTGGCCGCACCGTCGGCGCCGGCGTCGTCTCCAAGATCATCGAGTAACATTCATCAGCGCGGGCGGCGCTGCCGCGGGATCTCTCGCGGAAGCGTCGCTCGCCGTTTGGGAAGCGGAAAATGGCAATGACGAACCAGAGAATCCGGATCCGGCTGAAGGCATACGATCATCGGCTGATCGATCAGTCCGCGCGCGAGATCGTGGAGACGGCCAAGCGCACGGGTGCCCAGGTGCGCGGACCGATTCCGCTGCCGACGAAGAAGGAGCGCTATACGGTGCTGATCTCGCCGCACGTCAACAAGGACGCGCGCGACCAGTACGAGATCCGCACGCACAAGCGTCTGATGGACATCGTCGATCCCACCGACAAGACGGTGGATGCCCTGATGAAGCTCGATCTCGCCGCTGGCGTGGACGTCCAGATCAAGCTCAACTGAGACAGGTCGGTCCCGGCGGCCGCAGGGCGGACATCGGGACCGGCGCGAGGAAGGAACGATGACGATCGGTGTGATTGGTCGAAAGATTGGTATGACGCGGGTGTTCACCGAGGACGGCGTCTCGGTGCCGGTGACCGTGATCGAGGTCGAGCCCAACCGGGTGACCCAGGTCAAGACGGTCGACGTGGACGGCTATCGCGCGCTGCAGGTGACCACCGGAAAGCGTCGGGCCAGTCGGGTCACCAAACCCCTGGCCGGGCATTTCGCCAAGCACGGCGTGGAGGCCGGTCGCGGACTCTGGGAGTTCCGCCTGGCCGATGGCGAGGGCGAGGACATCGCTCCCGGTGCGGAGATTCGCGTGGACATCTTCGAGGTCGGCCAGAAGGTCGACGTCACCGGCACCACCATCGGCAAGGGCTTCCAGGGTGGCGTGAAGCGGCACCATTTCAGCACCCAGGACGCCACTCACGGCAATTCGCTCTCGCACCGCGCGCCCGGCTCGATCGGCCAGAACCAGACGCCGGGGCGGGTGTTCAAGGGCAAGCGCATGGCCGGGCACATGGGCAGTGTCCGCCGCACGGTACAGAATCTCGAAGTGGTGCGCGTCGATCCCGAGCGGAACATCCTTCTGGTCAAGGGTGCCGTTCCGGGGTCGAAGGGCGGCGACGTCATCGTGCGTCCCGCGGTCAAGGCGCGCGCTTAGCATCTCGGTTCTCTCGAAGGAGTCGGCATGGAAATTCAGGTTCAGGGTGGCTCGACGGTCACGGTCTCCGACAAGGCCTTCGGCCGCGAATTCAACGAACCGCTGGTCCACCAGGTGGTCACGGCCTACATGGCCGGTGCCCGCGCCGGGACCAAGGCGCAGAAGAATCGCTCGGCGGTTCGGGGCGGTGGCGCCAAGCCCTGGCGGCAGAAGGGGACAGGACGCGCAAGAGCTGGTACAATCCGCAGCCCGCTCTGGCGGGGCGGCGGCAAGGTCTTCGCCGCCCGGCCGCGCGACTACAGCCAGAAGGTCAACCGCAAGATGTACCGCGGCGCCCTGGCCTCCATCCTGTCCGAACTGCTGCGGCAGGAACGCCTGATCGTCGTGGAGTCCTTCACGGTCGAGCAGCCGAAGACCAGGGCGCTGCTCGCGAAGCTCGGCGAGATGGGCGTGGAAGACGTGCTCATCGTGACCGAGGCGCTGGACGAGAACCTGTATCTCGCGGCGCGCAACCTCTATCACGTCGGGGTCGCCGATGCCGTCAGCATCGATCCCGTCAGTCTGATCGGGTATGAAAAGGTCGTCATGACCGTGGGTGCACTCCGCCAGATCGAGGAGAAACTGGGATGAGTTCACAGGAACGCCTGCTCAAGGTGCTGCTCTCGCCGATCGTCTCGGAGAAGAGCGCGCGCATCGCCGACCGGAACCGCCAGTTCGCGTTCAAGGTGCTGCCCGATGCCACCAAGCCCGAGATCAAGGCCGCGGTGGAGATGCTGTTCAACGTCGACGTCACCGGCGTGCAGGTGGCCAACGTGAAGGGCAAGGTCAAGCGGTTCGGGCAGACGGTGGGACGGCGTTCGAACTGGAAGAAGGCCTATGTCACGCTGGCCGAGGGCCAGGACATCGATTTCACGGGCACCGCCGAATAAGGGCGCGGCCGCAGAACGAGAGGCAAGGATACGGACATGGCACTGGTCAAGGCAAAACCGACATCGCCCGGGCGCCGCTTCGTGGTGCGGCCCGTCACCGAGGGCCTGTACAAGGGACGGCCCTACGAGCCGCTGGTCGAGAAGAAGACCAAGACCGGCGGGCGCAACCATCACGGGCGCATCACCACCCGCCATCGCGGTGGCGGTCACAAGCAGCGCTACCGGATCATCGACTTCAAGCGTCGCAAGGACGGGGTGCCGGCGCGCGTCGAGCGTATCGAATACGACCCGAATCGCAGCGCCCACATCGCCCTGATCTGCTATGCCGATGGCGAGCGCCGCTACATCCTGGCGCCCAAGGGGCTGGAGGTCGGCATGACCGTGCAGTCCGGCTCGGACGCACCCATCAAGCCGGGCAGCGCCATGAGCCTGCGCAACATTCCGGTGGGCACACTGGTGCACAACATCGAGCTCAGGCCCGGCAAGGGCGGGCAGCTCGCCCGCAGCGCCGGCACCAGCGCCCAGCTGGTGGCCCGCGAGGGCGACTACGCCACCCTGCGCCTGCGTTCCGGCGAGATGCGCAAGGTCCATGCCGACTGCCGGGCCACCATCGGCGAGGTGGGCAATGCCGAACACAATCTGCGTTCCCTGGGCAAGGCCGGCGCCAAGCGCTGGCGCGGCATCCGGCCGACCGTGCGGGGCGTGGCCATGAACCCGGTCGACCACCCGCATGGCGGCGGCGAGGGCCGCACTTCGGGCGGCCGGCATCCGGTGACGCCCTGGGGCGTGCCGACCAAGGGCTACAAGACCCGCAAGAACAAGCGGACGGACAAGATGATCGTGCGTCGTCGCAACAGCAAGTAAGAGAGGATTGACAACGTGCCACGCTCAGTACGCAAGGGTCCCTTCGTCGACGAGCACCTGATGAAAAAGGTGCGTCACGCCGTGGAGACCAACAACCGCAAGCCGATCAAGACCTGGTCTCGGCGTTCCATGATCGTGCCCGAGATGGTGGGTCTGACCATCGCCGTGCACAATGGACGCCAGCACGTGCCGGTCCTGATCAACGAGAACATGATCGGCCACAAGCTCGGTGAGTTCGCGATCACCCGCACCTTCAAGGGTCACGCGGCCGACAAGAAATCGAGATAAGGGGATATCGCCATGCAGGTCAGTGCCAGGTTGCGCAATGTTCGCATCTCTCCCCAGAAATGCCGGCTGGTCGCCGACCAGGTGCGCGGCATGCCGGTCGAGAACGCCCTGCAGCTGCTGATGTTCAGCCCGAAGAAGGGCGCACGCATCGTGCGCAAGGTGCTGGAGTCCGCCATCGCCAACGCCGAGCACAACGAGGGGGCGGACATCGACGAGCTGAAGGTCGCCGCCATCTACGTCGACGAGGGGCCGGTCTACAAGCGCTGGCGGCCCCGGGCCAAGGGCCGCGCCAATCGAATCCTCAAGCGTACGAGTCACATCACCGTGACCGTGGGAGACTGAAGTCATGGGTCAGAAAGTACATCCGATCGGGATGCGCCTGGGCATCATCAAGGACTGGACGGCGAAGTGGTACGCCGATTCCAGGCACTATGCCGACAACCTGATCAGCGACATCGAGGTGCGCGACTATCTCAAGAAGAAGCTGGCGCATGCCTCGGTCAGCCGCATCCAGATCGAGCGCCCGGCCAAGAACGCGCTGATCACCATTCACACGGCGCGGCCCGGCGTCGTCATCGGCAAGAAGGGCGAGGAGATCGAACGGCTGCGCGCGGAGCTGAGCCAGCGCTTCGGCATGCCGGTGCACATCAACATCGAGGAGATCCGCAAGCCGGAACTCGATGCCCAGCTCGTCGCCGAAGGCGTGGCACAGCAGCTGGAGCGCCGCATCATGTTCCGCCGCGCCATGAAGCGCGCCGTGGCCAACACCATGCGCGTCGGCGCCCAGGGCATCCGCATCAACGTGGCCGGCCGCCTGAACGGCGCCGAGATCGCCCGCACCGAATGGTATCGCGAGGGGCGGGTTCCCCTGCACACCCTGCGGGCCGACATCGACTACGGTTTTGCCGAAGCCAGGACCACGTATGGCGTGATCGGCGTCAAGGTCTGGATCTTCCGCGGCGAGGTGATCGGCGACGAGAAGGAAACCGCGCCGGAGAAGAAGGCGGCGCGCAAGAGCGCGGCAGGATAACGGAGAAGCGTCATGTTGCAGCCCAAGCGAACCAAGTTCCGCAAGCAGCAGAAGGGCCGGAATCGGGGGCTCGCCTTCCGCGGCAACCGGGTCAGTTTCGGCGAGTATGCGCTCAAGGCCACGAGCCGCGGGCAGATCACGGCGCGCCAGATCGAGGCCGCCCGTCGCGCCATCACGCGTCATGTCAAGCGTGGCGGCAAACTCTGGATCCGCATCTTTCCCGACGTGCCCGTCACCAAGAAGCCGATCGAGGTGCGCATGGGCAAGGGCAAGGGCAACGTCGAGTACTGGGTGGCGAAGATCCAGCCCGGCAAGGTGCTCTACGAAATCGAGGGTGTGTCAGAGGACGTGGCGCGGGAGGCCTTTCGCCGTGCCGCCGCCAAGCTTCCGGTGCAGACCCAGTTTGTCAGCAGGACGGTGATGGGATGAAAGCG
>JALVEM010000357.1 GCA_027030825.1 Thiohalobacter sp. | reverse complement strand
AGCGCGCGGGGATCGTCGCGGTTCATGTCCACATGCTTGGCGAGGCAGGCCGCTGCCCAGAACAGGCCCGGCAGCTGGCGTTCGCCCGCCTGTGCCACGGCCCGTTCCAGAGCCGTCCGATCGGCCTTGCGCGGATCGGCCTTCAGCCCGAGCGCAAGGAGTGCCCGGCTCGCGTGTTCGTGACAACGGCGATAGAGTGCGGAGGCGCGGGCGCGGTCGGTCGGTTCGACGAAGGCGAAGGCGTAGCCGTAGAGCCCTTCGGCCATCATCAGATGCAGTGCGGCATTGCCGGGGTCGGCGGCGATCATGCCGTCGAGCATCTTGAGGTTGGCGGGGATGGCGGCGCGGGCGAGCTCGAGGTCGGTTTCCCGGTTCATCGCCTCGACGCTCTTCTCCAGCAGCGGCTGGGTGGTGCGGACCACGAGTCGGGTGGTGGAGCAGCCGGCCAGCAGGGCGATCAGGCAGATTGTCGTTGTCGCCCGCCGGCCGGCAGTCACGCGGCGGGCATGTTTTTGTGCAACTGTCATGAGGCTGGTCCCGTCATGAGGGTTTCGACGATGCGCTCGTAGAGCGTCGACAGCTGTTCCAGCTCCTCGATTCTGACACACTCGTCGATCTGATGGATAGTGGCGTTGACGGGGCCGAGTTCGATCACTTCGGCGCCCGTCGGCGCGATGAAGCGCCCGTCGGAGGTGCCGCCGCCGGTCGAGAGTTCCGTCTCGATTCCGGTCAGTTCGTGGATTACCGCCTGCACCGTGCGTACCAGCGGGCCTTGGGTGGAAGTGAGAAACGGCATGCCCGACAGGGTCCAGTCGAGCCGGTAGCGCAATCCGTGGCGATCCAGGATCGTTGTCACCCGGTCCTGCAAAGACTCAGGGGTACTCTCGGTGCCGAAACGGAAATTGAACGCCACGTCGCAGTGGCCGGGAATCACGTTGGTGGCGCCGGTGCCGGCCTGCAGGTTGGAGATCTGGAAACTGGTGGGCGGAAAGTGGGCATTGCCTTCGTCCCAGGTCTCCGAGACGAGCTCGGTCAGGGCGGGGAGGGCACGGTGGATGGGATTCTCGGCCAGGTCCGGATAGGCCACGTGTCCCTGCCTGCCCAGCACGCGCAGATTGCCCGAGAGCGATCCCCGGCGGCCGATGCGGACGCGATCACCGAGCCGGGCGTGACTGGAGGGTTCGCCGACCAGACACCAGTCGATGCGTTCGCCGCGTTCGGTGAGCCACTCCACCACCCTGACCGTGCCGTCCACGGCCGGTCCTTCCTCGTCGCTGGTGAGCAGCAGGGCGATGGAGCCGGGCAGGTCCGGGCGACGCCGGAGCAGGCGTTCCAGCGCCGTCACCATCGCCGCGACGCTGCCCTTCATGTCGGCGGCGCCCCTGCCGTAGAGCACACCGTCCCGGATCGTCGGCTCGAAAGGCGGCGAGGTCCAGGCTTCCTCTGGGCCCGGCGGCACCACGTCCGTGTGACCGGCGAACACGAAGAGCGGGGCAGCCGTGCCGCGCCGGGCCCAGAGATTGGTGACCTCGCCGAAGCGCAGGTCGTGGATCCTGAAGCCCAGCGGCTCGAGACGCTCGGCGATCAGGGCCTGACAGCCGGCATCGTCGGGCGTCACGGAGGGTCGGGCGATCAGCGCCCGGGCCAGATCAAGGGTCGGCGTCACGCCAGCGCCTCCGCCCACCGATTCGGATCGAAGCCGACCAGCAGCCCGCCGGAATATTCCACCACGGGGCGCCGTATCAGGGTGGGGTGGGCCAGCAGGAGCTGCAGGCAGCCCTCGTCATCCTCGGCCCGCGCCCGTTCGTCCGCATCCAGCCCGCGCCAGGTCGCGCTTCGACGGTTGAGCAGTCTCCCGCAACCCGCCTGTTGCCGCCACCGAACGAGGCGCGCCCGTTCGATGCCCGATTCACGGTAGTCGTGGAACCGGTACTCGATGCAGTGGTCTTCGAGCCACCGCCGTGCCTTGCGCACGGTGTCGCAGTTGCGGATGCCGTAGAGCGTGATCACTTCATGTCTCGCAAGTGCCTCGAGATGCACCGATTATCCCGTCACCGCGCGCGGGGTCAATGCGCCGATATGAATGCCCGGGTTCTGAATGTCAGCAAATGTCGCATCGAGAGATACCCTGTGGTATGATCAGTATCCGCTGAACAACTGAAGCAAGGGGAGGAGATCGCAGTGACCCGCATCAGACAATGTACCCGTTCACCCTACTGCCGACTGAAACTGG
>JALVEM010000356.1 GCA_027030825.1 Thiohalobacter sp. | reverse complement strand
CAAGCCGTTGTGACATAAGGCATAATGCTCCCGCCCGCTTCCGCCTTGGTGCAATATGCGGGCTATAGGCGCATGGGCATGACCACGTATTCCCCGGATTCGCCGCCGGCATCCCGGATCAGGCAGGAACTGTTCGGATCGGAAAGATCGATCCTGACCTTTTCCCCCTCGATGGCGTCCAGCGCATCGATCAGGTAGGTGACATTGAAGCCGATATCGAGCGCCTCGCCCTCGAAATCCACGCTGAGCTCCTCTTCGGCCTCTTCCTGTTCGGGATTGTGCGCCTGGATCTTCAGGCTGCCGGGAGCCAGCGTCAGCCGGATACCGCGGTACTTCTCGTTCGAAAGAATTGAAGTCCGGCCGAGCGACTGGCGCAGCGCCGCACGATCGGCCACCAGGGTCTTGTCGTTGTCACGCGGGATCACTCGCCGGTAATCCGGAAACCGCCCATCGATGAGCTTGGAGGTCAACTGCAGGCCCTCGGTCGCCACCCGGATGTGATTGCGTGCCAGCTGTACCTCCACCGGCCGATCGTCGGCGTCCAGCAGCCGCAGCAGTTCCTGAATCCCCTTGCGGGGCACGATGACCTGCACCACTTCCTCGGCGGTGCCTTCCAGCGGCGTCTCGGCCAGCGCCAGACGGTGACCGTCGGTGGCCACGGCCACGAGCCGGTCGGGCCGGATCTCGAGCAGCAGGCCGTTGAGATAGTAACGCACGTCCTGATGCGCCATCGCGAAATGGGTGCGTTCGATCAGCTCCCGCAGTGCGCGTGCAGGCAGGGTGAAGGTACCTGCGCTTTCGAAGGACTCCACCCTCGGAAAATCCTCCGCCGGCAGGGTGGCGAGCGTGAAACGGCTGCGGCCGGAACGCACCGTGGCCCGGTCGCCGTCGACCTCGATGCGGACTTCGCTGCCTTCCGGCAACGCGCGGCAGATCTCGTGCAGCTTGCGCGCGGGCAGGGTGGTCTTCGCTTCGCCCAGGCCCTCCAGGGGACACTCGGCGACCAGCTCGACTTCCAGGTCGGTGGCCGTCAGGCGCAGACCTTCCGGCCCGGTCTCGAACAGCACATTGCCCAGCACGGGCAGCGTCTGCCGGCGTTCCACCACGCCGATGATCTGGGAGAGTGGCTTGAGCAGGTCTTCGCGTTGGAGTGAGAGTCTCATTTGGGTTCCGGATTCCAGTCCACTTCGTTAATGACAGTCTTTGGATAAAACCGAACTGCTGTTACTGATGGTTCAAGCCAGATCTGTGGATAACAGAAAAATTTCATTTGATTTCAAATACTTGTTTTGACAGAGAAGGTTGCGGGCGAAGTGGTGGCGAGTTGTGTACAGCCAGTGGACTATTTATCCACAGAACGGATTTTCCGGATTCCACACAACTTGTCCACATCATGTCGTCAGGGTCCTCAACAGGTTGGTGTAGTCTTCCTGGATTCGCAGATCGGTTTCGCGAAGTTCGGCGATCTTGCGGCAAGCGTGCAGGACCGTGGTGTGATCCCGGCCGCCGAAGGCGTCGCCGATCTCGGGCAGGCTGTGGTTGGTGAGTTCCTTGGCGAGCGCCATGGCGATCTGGCGCGGCCTGGCGATGGAACGGCTGCGGCGGGCCGAGAGCAGATCGGCGACCCGGATCTTGTAGTATTCGGCCACGGTCTTCTGGATGTTGTCGATGGAGACCAGCTTGTCCTGGACGGCCAGCAGGTCGCGCAGGGCGTCCCGGGCGAATTCCAGATCCACCGGGCGGCCGCTGAAACGGGCCGTGGCGGCGACTCGCTTCAGGGCGCCCTCCAGTTCGCGGATGTTGGACTGGATGCGCTTGGCGATGAAGAAGGCCACCTCGCTCGGCATGTCCAGATGCATCTGCTGGGCCTTGGTCATGAGGATGGCGACCCGGGTCTCCAGCTCCGGCGGTTCGATGGAGACCGTCAGACCCCAGCCGAAACGGGATTTCAGGCGCTCCTCCAGGCCGTCGACCTCGCGCGGATAGCGGTCGCAGGTGAGCACCACCTGCTGCTGGCCCTCGAGCAGCGCGTTGAAGGTATGGAAGAACTCCTCCTGGGAGCGCTCCTTGCCGGCGAAGAACTGGATGTCGTCGATCAGCAGGGCGTCCACCGACCGGTAGAAGCGCTTGAATTCGTTGATGGCGTTGTGCTGCAGGGCCTTGACCATGTCGGCCACGAACCGCTCCGAGTGGAGGTAGATGACCCGTGCATTGCGATTGCGCGCAATGATGAGATTGCCCACCGCGTGCATGAGGTGGGTCTTGCCCAGACCCACGCCGCCGTAGATGAACAGGGGGTTGTAGGCGCCGCCCGGGTTCTCGCCCACCTGTAGCGAGGCGGCCTTGGCGAGCTGGTTCGACTTGCCCTCGACGAAGGTCTCGAAGGTGAAGGCGGGATTGAGCGTGCTGTTGTCCGGGCGGCCGTGGCGGTCCCGGTCCTCCTGGCGCGTGAAACGCCGCTCGGGCGGCGGTTCGGGAGTCTCGAGCTCGGCGGCGAGCGATTCCTCCCGGGGCCGGGAACCCACCTCCAGCCGCAGTTCGATGGGCTGTTCCGGCTCGAACAGCGAGAGGGTCTCGCTGATCTTGCCGAAGTAGTCCTGACGAACCCGTTCGAGCACGAACCGGTTGGGCGCCAGCAGTTTCAGGCCCTGTTCGTCACGCACGGCGTGCAGCGGCCGGATCCAGGTGTTGAACTGTTGCGGGGGTATCTCGTTCTCGAGACGGGCGAGGCATTTCTGCCATAGCGGGGTGTTCAACGCCAGATTCCTCCAAGCGCGTGGGCCGCACGAACCGACAGGGGAAACGGATAAGTTATCCGCATCCGGGAAAAGGTCAAGCACTTCTTTGGCGGTTGACGCTCCTCGGCCGCCGCCGGTATGATTGCGCGCTCTCTGCCGCCCATGTCATGGGCTGGCCGAACCGGACATTGCGAGCGAGACCGACATGAAACGCACATTCCAGCCCAGCAATCTCAAGCGCAAGCGCACACATGGATTCCGGGCCCGCATGGCGACCAAGAACGGGCGTCTGGTGCTCAAGCGCCGTCGCGCCAAGGGCCGTGCCCGACTCGCCGTCTGATCACTCCTTCCTCATTGGCCGAGTTGGCCGAGGGTTCCCGGGCATTCCGGCCCCATCACCGGCTGCAGCGCCCGGCCGACTTCCGGCGCGTCTTCGCCAGGGGCAGGCGTTCATCGGATCGGGACATGACGGTGCTGGCGCTGCCCAACGGGCTCACGCATCCGAGGCTGGGCATGGCCGTCTCGCGCAAGGTGTCGAAGAAGGCCGTGGTGCGCAACCGACTCAGGAGGCGAATCAGGGAGGTGTTTCGACACCACCGGCATCGCCTGCCGGCCATGGACATCGTGGTGGTGGCCCGACCCGGTGCGGCGGAGCTGGACTATCGGACCCTGGAGCGGCGCCTGCTCGGGCATTGGGAACGGCTGGCCGGACAACTGGAATGCGCAGACTCTTCGTCACACTGATACAGGGTTACCAGAGGCTGGTCTCGCCCCTGCTCGGACCCAGTTGCCGGTTCCATCCCACCTGTTCGTGCTATGCGGCGGAGGCCATCGAGCGCTTCGGTGTCCTGCGGGGCGGATGGCTGGCGCTGTTGCGTATCCTGCGTTGCCACCCGTGGCATCCCGGGGGCGAGGACCCCGTCCCCGATCATTGCGGAAAGCGACGCCCATGCTGAACGTCCGCCTGCTTCTGTTCGTTTCGCTCGCCTTCGTCACCCTGCTCCTGTGGGAGGCCTGGCAGCAGGACTACGGGCGGGGGCCCGCTCCCGAGATTGCGGGCGCCGACACGGCCAGGACAGCCGGTCAGGCACCGGCGGCCGATGTTCCGGAAGGCGCGCCGGCGGAGCCGGTCGCCTCCGCGCCCGCGGCCACGGGGGAGGCGCTCCCCGAGACCAGGGTCACCACGCCCGCCGTGACCGTGGAGACGGACATCTACCGGCTGGAGATCGATCTCAAGGGCGGCGACCTGCGTCTTGCGGATCTGCCGAAGTATCCGGTCTCGCTGGACGAGCCCGATCATCCGGTGCGCCTGCTCAATCCCGTCCCGCCGGACGTCTTCATCGCCCAGTCCGGCCTGCGCAGCAACGGGACCGAGGCCACGCACCATGTGCGTTACGAAGCCGACCGGCTGCATTACGAGATGGCGCCCGACAGCGACACCCTGACGGTGGCCATCCGCTGGAAGAGTCCCGAGGGCGTCGAGGTGATCAAGCGCTACACCTTCCACCGTGGTCTGTACGTGATCGACGTGGAGCACGAGGTGCGCAACGGCTGGAACGAAACCTGGGTCGGACGCCAGTACCGGCAGCTCAAGCGTTCCGACATCACCAGGTTCAAGAAACAGAGTTTCGGTATCTACACCTATACCGGGGGCGTCCTCTACAGCCCCGAGGACAAGTACCAGAAGCTGCCATTCGACGAGCTGGCCGAGGAGCCGCTGTCGCGTGACATCAGGGACGGCTGGGCAGCCTTCATCCAGCACTATTTCCTGGCCGCCTGGATTCCGGACCGGGGTGAGCTGAATCACTATTACAGCAAGGGCCTGGGCAACAATCTCTATGTGCTGGGACTGGTCGGGCCGACCGTCAAACTGGCGCCGGGCGAGAAGACCGTCTTTCACAGCCGCGTGTTCGTGGGCCCCAAGCTGCAGCATCAGCTGGAGCAGGTCGCCGAAGGGCTGGAACTCACCGTCGACTACGGTTATCTCACCATTCTGGCCAAGCCCATCTTCTGGCTGCTGGAGAAGATCCATGCCCTGGTCGGCAACTGGGGCTGGTCGATCGTCATTCTCACCCTGCTGATCAAGCTCCTGTTCTACAAGCCCTCGGAGATGAGCTATCGTTCCATGGCCCAGATGCGAAAGCTGGCGCCGCGGCTCAAGGCCCTGCAGGAGCGTTACAAGGACGACAAGCAGAAGCTCCAGCAGGCGATGATGGAGCTCTATCGCAAGGAGAAGATCAATCCGCTGGGCGGGTGCCTGCCCATCCTGATCCAGATCCCGGTGTTCATCGCCCTCTACTGGGTGCTGCTCGAGAGCGTGGAGCTGCGCCAGTCGCCCTGGATTCTGTGGATCAAGGACCTCTCCACCAGGGATCCCTATTTCGTGCTGCCGGTGCTCTACGGCGTCTCGATGTACGTGCAGCAGAAGCTCAATCCCCAGCCGATCGATCCCCTGCAGCAGAAGATGTTCATGATCATGCCCTTTGCGCTCACGGTCATGTTCGCCTTCTTCCCTTCGGGGCTGGTGCTCTACTGGCTCACCAACAACGTGCTCTCGATCATCCAGCAATGGTGGATCGTGCGGCAGGTGGAGCAGGCCTGAGCCGTTCCAATCTTTCATGGTTGCAAGCGGAAGTGCCAGGCATGCCCGCCATCCGCCTCCGGCGGCTTGCCCGCTGCGCGGGTACCCTGCGCTTCTCGCGAAGGCGCGCGCTCGCGGAACTCGCCTCGCTCACGCGAGGCTCAGACAGCCTCTCGCTTTACCGCGCCTTCGCTGCGATGCTCGGCTGCACCGAGTCGGCGATCAGGCGGGCATGTCAGCCACTTCCCTCGGAACGCTTCTGAAACCCGACGGGCGGTTCGACCATGCATGAGGACACCATCGCCGCCGTCGCCACGCCGCCCGGTCGGGGCGGGGTGGGCATCGTGCGCGTCTCCGGGCCCGGCGTGCGGGCGATTATCGAGGCCCTGATCGGCGGGCTCCCGCCGCCCCGCGAGGCCCGGTTCCGGCGCTTCAGGGACGCCCGGGGCGAGGTCATCGACGAGGGGCTGGTGCTCTTCTTTCCCGCCCCCCGTTCCTTCACCGGCGAGGACGTGCTGGAACTCCACGGGCATGGCGGACCGGTGGTCATGGACATGCTGCTCGAACGGGTGCTGGAGCTGGGCGCCCGGCCGGCCCGCCCCGGGGAATTCTCCGAACGCGCCTTTCTCAACGGCAGGCTGGATCTGGCCCAGGCCGAGGCGGTCGCGGACCTGATCGACAGCGGTTCGCGCGCGGCCGCCCGCGCCGCCCTGCGCTCCCTCGAAGGCGAATTCTCGCAGGCGATCGAGGCGCTCTCGGAACGGCTGATCGAGCTGCGCATGTACGTGGAGGCGGCCATCGATTTTCCCGAGGAAGAGATCGACTTCCTTTCCGATGAGGCTGTGGAGGCGAGAATCGTCGAGCTGACCGCTGCCTTCGAACGACTGCAGGCCGCGGCCCGCCAGGGCAGCCTGCTGCGCGAGGGGCTGCACCTGGTCATCGTCGGCGCGCCGAATGCCGGCAAGTCCAGCCTGCTCAATCGCCTGGCCGGGCGCGAGGCGGCCATCGTCACCGACATCCCCGGCACCACCCGCGACCTGCTGCGCGAGGCCATCGACCTCGACGGCCTGCCGGTGCATCTGGTGGACACCGCCGGCCTGCGCACCACCGAGGATCCGGTCGAACGCGAAGGCGTGCGCCGTGCCCGCGCCGAGCTCGAGCGGGCCGATTGCGCCCTGCTGGTGATCGACGACACCGATCGCGACCCGGGGCGCGAGCAGGCCCTGCGCGACAGCCTGCCGCAGGAGCTCACCGTGCTGCGGGTCTACAACAAGATCGATCGCACCGGGCGAGAACCGGGGCCGGTGCCGGGCGAGCCGGATGCCCTGGCCGTCTCCGCCCTGACCGGCGCCGGGATCGAGGCCCTGCGCAGCCGGCTTCGGGAGCGCGTCGGCTATCCGGGCGAGACCGAGGGGATCTTTCTCGCCCGGCGCCGCCATCTCGACGCCCTGCGGCGGGCACGCGACCATTTCGATGCCGGCGTGGCCGCCCTTCGGGCCCACCGGGCGGGCGAACTGCTGGCCGAGGAATTGCGGCTCGCGCACCAGGCACTGGGCGAGATCACCGGCGAATTCACCAGCGAGGATCTGTTGGGCCGCATCTTCTCGAGCTTCTGCATCGGCAAGTAACGGCCTGACGATCGCGCCGAAGGCGCATCTCAGCGGGTCTCGAGATTGCGAAGGGTATCCTGCATGCGGCTCAGGATGATCGGCATGGCGTGACTTTCCGCCCGGCCGTAACGGAGCAGGACGTAGTCCCGGATGAAGCGATCGGCCTCGGGAAACATCTCCGGGCGTTCCCGGGCCAGCCTGTGGAGCAGTTCGCAGGGCCCCTCGTTGGCGGGCGTGGCCAGTCCCCGCCTGCGACAGAGGTGCCGGAAGCGCTCGTAGAGCACGACGGCGGGATCCGGCCGTTCCCTGCGCCAGCGCCGGACCAGGAAGATGGCCAGCAGGCCGACCAGCGGGACGAGCAGCATCACGGCCAGGGTGGCCAGCAGCTGCCAGGTGAGCCCCGCAAGGCCGAAGCGGCCCAGCAGATCGAGCTGCCGGTGGCGGTCGAAACCTGCCACCGCCCGCGTCCAGGTCGCATCCATCAGGTCCCAGCCCGCGCGCAGCCGGGCGATCAGCCGGCCCAGCGGTTCGTCCGAGTCGGCCACGAAACGCACGCGATCGTCGAACAGGCCCTGCGGGTCCAGCGGCTGCTCGATGCGCTCCGGGGCCACGGCCGCGGTCGGGTCCACCCGAATCCAGCCCTCGCCTTCGATCCAGACCTCGGTCCAGGCATGGGCGTCGGCACGACGCAGCACCAGATGGTTGCCCAGCGGATTCACTTCGCCGCCCTGATAGCCGGTGACGACCCGGGCCGGCAGGCCCGCGATGCGCATCAGGATGGCGAAGGCCGAGGCGTAATGCTCGCAGAAGCCGCGGCGGGTCTCGAACAGAAAGGCGGCCACCGGATCGCGCCGGTCGTCGAGTCGCGGCGGCCTGAGCGTGTAGTGGAAGGGTTCGCGGCGGAAATAGGCAAGCGCCGCCTCGATGATCTGCCGCGGCTGCGTGGCGCCGTCCCGGAAGCGCCGGGCGAGACGACGCACCCGCTCGCCGATGCGCTCGGGCACCAGCAGGTTGAGCAGACGATCGGTTTCCGACAGGCGCACGATGCGCGCCTCCGGCTGCGAGACGACCCGGTAGAGCCGGGGCTGGTCCAGTTCCCGCTCGGCCGTCAGGGTGAGGTCGGCCTCCAGCCGGGCGCCCGGTGGCGGGGCCGTCGGCAGTTCCATGGCCGGCAGGATGCGCGAGCCCGGCTGGGCTTCGAGCAGAATCTCCTGCCGGTAGCTCGGCCCGGCCGTCACGGTGCGTGTCTCGGGCCTCCGGGTTTCGGACCGCGCCTTCCTGACCCGCTCCCAGCGCGCACCGTCGGTCAGTTCCAGTACCGGGCCCCGGAAGTAGCGCAACGGCGCCGGCGGCATGCCGTCGGGAAAGCGGATCCGCGCCACGGGTTCCGTCGACAGGGCCAGTTCACTGATGGCGCCGGGTTCCATGTGCTCGCTCAGGCCGGTGCGATGCCCGGGGTCGGATTCCGGCAGTTGCCACAGCGGCGAGGGCAGACGGGGAAAGAGCAGGAACAGTCCGAGAGCGACGGGCAGGGCACGCAGGCCGAGCGAGGCGGACTGGCGCAGCAATGTGCGGCAGCGGCACACCTGCGGAGGCTGTTCCAGGCTCAGCCAGGCGGCGACGAGGGCCGTAAAGGCCACCGGCAGCCAGAGTCCCATGGCCAGCGACCGACTCTCGAGGAACGCGGCGGCGAGCAGAAAGAATCCCACGAATACGAGCACCTGGGCATCGCGACGGCGCTCGAGCTCGAGAAACTTCAGCGCCGCCATCATCACCAGCAGGGTCGTCGCCGCCTCCCGCCCG
>JALVEM010000355.1 GCA_027030825.1 Thiohalobacter sp. | reverse complement strand
GGCGGGGAGAGTCAAGCGCAGGCCCGTCCGCTGCAACGAGCCCTTCCCATCGTCATCCAGGGCGAGCCTCTTCTCTCACCGTCATTCCGGGCGAGCGGTTTTTTTCTCTTCGTCATTCCGGGCGAGTGGAGCGAGACACGGAATCCAGAAACCACGCCCGCACATGCCACCGTGGTCGATGTTTGTCTGGATCCCGGATAGCCCGCTGCGCGGGCTTCCGGGATGACTGAGTAAGAGGTGCGCGCAGGCTTCCGGGATGACCTCCCTCTTCGTCATTCCGGCCAAGCGACCCGGCGTCAGCCGGGGAGCGCGAGCCGGAATCCAGAAATTACGCTAATCTATGAGGCAGTGGCCTGCTTTTTCCTGGGTTCCGGATCGGTGCTGCGCACCGTCCGGAAAGACGGAAAGGAGGATCATCCCGGGCGAGCGGTTTTTTTCTCTTCGTCATTCCGGGCGAGTGGAGCGAGACCCGGAATCCAGAAACCATGCCCGCACATGCCGCCGTGGTTGATGCTTGTCTGGATCCCGGATAGCCCGCTGCGCGGGCTTCCGGGATGACTGAGTGAGGGGGCGCGCGGGCTTCCGGGATGACTACGTGTGAGGGCTGTTAGCCAACGTCGGGTACACCGGCTGCCCGTGCCGCTTCCTTCAGCGTCTTGTCTTGCGTCGCCAGCGGCAGGCCCTCGCGCATGGCGAGTTCCAGATAGGCTGCGTCATATGCGGTCAGGCCATGCTCCCTAGCGAGGTGCGTGGCACTGCTCCACAGCTCCGTCAGGCCGAGATGGTGGACCTGGATCGGCAGCCGGGATAGTAGCTCGCGAAATTGACGGGAGACAGCTTCGGTGATCCGGCCCCGTCGTTCGGCCAATACCAGGACGTTGGCCACTTCGTAAAGCCATATGACCGGAACCAGGGCGTTTTCCGTTTCCAGTCGTGAAAGCGCCTTTTCCGTGTAGTCGTTGCTTTCGTCCTCGAAGAGCCATGCGAGCGTCACCGAGGCATCCACGACGAAACTCACCTTCTGCCCTCCTCGATCAGCTGGCGGAGCGGGATGTCTCCGAGCGTGACGGACTTGCGCAAAGCACGCAGCGCGGCGATCACTGCGGCAGGCTGGGGTTTTTCTTCCCGGGCCGGAACGAGCAAGGCCACCGGCCGCCCCCTGCGCGTGATGGAAATGCGATCCCCTTTTTCCACCTCATCGAGAATCGAGGAGAAACGGGTTTTGGCCTCGTAGGCCCCCACCTCTTTCATGGCAAACCCTCGTCCGATCAGACCAGTCTACCGACCAGTCTATCAGTTTGACTGGCTTGGGGCCAATCAGCAGTGGATTTTTTCCGCTGTCGTCTCGGGCGAGCCGCCTTTGCTTCGTCGTCCCGGAAGCCCCTCCTCTCACACCGTCGACCCGGAAGCCCGCGCAGCGGGCTATCCGGGACCTCGACAACGGGGCCCCACAGCGAATGTTGCTGCCATGGTCGCGAGGTCCCGGCTCTGCGCTTCGCTACAGCCGGGACGACAGTGGTGACAGTTATTCCGGGCGAGGGGTTTTTCTCTTCGTCATTCCGGGCGAGGGGCTTTTCTCTTCGTCATTCCGGCCAAGCGACCCGGCGTTAGCCGGGGAGCGCGAGCCGGAATCCAGAAACCACGTCCGTTCTTGCCGCCGCGGTTCGGCACGCTGCGCCGACATCCGACGTGATCCGCAGCGACTCGGTCCTGATCAGGCGGATTCCTCCACCAGTCCCAGCGCCTCCCACATCCAGTCCAGCGCATAGGGCGTCTCGCCGGTCCGCGCGGCACCGCGCAACTCGCTGTTCTCGAGGTGCTTGAGCCAGCGCACCAGCTCCGCGCGCGCTTCCGGATCGCCGCTGGCGCACTCCCGGGGCGTGCGCCCGCCCAGCATGGGCACCGGCTCGTCGAGCAGCTTCCGGTAGTAGTTGTCCTTGAAATCGCGCTCGATCTCGCCGCGCACTTCCTCCGGCAGAGTTTCCGGAGCCAGAGCGTTGCCGGCCTCCCGCGCCGCCAGGCCTTTTTCCAGCGCCGCCTCCAACGGTTCCCATTCCAGGGTGGCAGGTTCGGGCAGACCGGGCAACAGCTCCGCCAGGCGGGCCCGGAGCCGTGCCATCCGGCCCTCGGAATTCACGTTCACCTCCAGCACATCCTCCGATAGCATCAGGGTAGCGAGCAGGGTCCGGCCCTCCACGGACTGGCTGTCGAAATGCACGATCTCTTCCGGGGATGG